>DATMLG010000450.1:0-6894 GCA_035570675.1 Verrucomicrobiia bacterium
CATCTGTTGAAGAAGGCGGACCATGATTACGACGGCCACCGGGAGAAGGCGATGGAAGCAGTCGAGGCCGCCGGACGCGACCTGGGGCTTGAACTCGGGGGCGATCTTCCAGACCGCGAGCGGCAGTGGAAATCTGACGATCAGCTCATTGAAGCCCGGAGATTGTTGCGCGATGCCCGCGATAAACTTGAGGCGCACGACCGCGACCGCGTGGCTGACCACGTTGAGAAGGCCATCAAGGAAATTAGCGCCGCCCTAAACGTCAAGTAGTCCTGCCGCCTCGAATAATCCAGGCCGCAAGTTGATATCAGGGCCGGCATAAAGCCGGCCCTTTTACTTTTCTCGTTACGAGAATGTTTGAGCCCGCTTTTGCCTCCGGCCTGCTCTTATTTTATCGGCGCCAGAAAGCCTGATTTCGCAGGCCCTCGTTTCGAGCTGATAATTAGGGTGATCTATCGGTGGGAAGCTGGCTGCTTGGTTCTGCCCAACAACTGCACGAGGGCTGTTTCTATTCTGGCTTAAAATCCAGACAAGCCAGATTCATGTTGCCTTCGGTGACGATGTGCAGGGTCAGGATGCACACTCCTTTGGGCAGCTTCACCTCGGCGATATTCGTCATGAGGTTCCAGTGATGCCATTGACGCCACGCGACGGGATCTTCGTCATTCTTGGTTGATATAATATTGATCGCGGAAACCAGGGGCTTGCCGTTTCGATCCAGGGAAATCACCCCGCCCCGGTTTGAAGTGTATAATAAATCAATCGCGTAGACACCCGCGTGTTCCACCTCGACGGTCATGTTGAACCACTCGCCGGGTGCGGTCCAACCTACATAAAGTTGATTCTCGGGCGGCAGCGTCATGTCGTACGGACTATTATCAATCTGGTCATGGAATTTGGTGTAGGAGATGTCCACTCCCTCCTTCATTCGAAACTCGTTGAGATAAGTCCCATCCGCGGGATTCAGCCCCCCGCTGCCGTGATTCGTTGCATCCGTGTCATGATAGGCGATGCCTTCTCCGCCTAAATCATAGTAGGCACATTGCACGCGCCCGGGAATTTTCTGCGGGCCTCCCTGATAAACGCTGTCGTGGAACGGCCGTCCCCGATAATCTTTCAAACCCGCGGACACGCATCCCCCAAGATAAATACCGCAGGCGAGGAATAAGCAGGCGTTCAGAATTAATCTGCGTTTCGTTTGCATCTTGGGATTAATGTGATTTTGGGATTGGCTCACACAATTATGAACGACCGCGTGGTCGAGGCAATAAAGAACGATTCCAGCGACGACACGGGCTATCGTGTTCAGGCCGCGAAATCTCCTTGCCCAAACTGCGGAAATGGCCTATTATCAACAGCATCGCCGTCGTGGATTTATTGTTGGATACTCTTACAGGAAAGGCACTTACGAAAGGTTGGAATTCTGAGGGCCGGGCCGAAAGCCGTTTTGGCGGCCACAAAGCCTCTTGGGACATGTTCCGGCGTTGGCCCCTCATGCTGTTTGCCGGCCTGACGTGTTCCGCAGCCACGGCGGCTGAGCTTCCTGGTGCGGCAGATTTCCACCGGGATATCCAGCCCATTCTTGAGACGTATTGCTACGATTGCCATGGCGACGGCAAGAGCAAGGCCGACGTCGCGTTTGATCAATTTGACTCCGACCAAAGCCTCTTGCAAAGCCGCGGCCTTTGGTGGAAGGCGTTGAAGAATGTTCGTGCCGGAATCATGCCGCCCGCCAAGGAGGCGCACCCGACGCTTACGGAACAGGAACGTCTCGCCAGTTGGATCAAAAAGGACGTCTTCAACATTGATCCGGAAAATCCCGACCCCGGACGGGTGACCGTGCGCAGGCTCAACCGTGTCGAATACCGCAATACCATTCGCGATTTGATGGGCGTGGATTACGATACCACCAGCGAATTCCCGCCGGACGATTCGGGGAACGGCTTCGACAACATTGGCGATGTCCTGACGCTTTCGCCGATGTTGCTGGAGAAATACGTTAATGCAGCCCAAGCCATCGTGGCCCAGGCAGTGCCGACGGTTCCCAAAGTGGTTGTGGAAAGAGCCATCGCGGGTGCGAGTTTTCACAAGAGTGATCCCGCGACAAACTCCGACAGCGCATCCGGCCCGCTGTCCCTGTCCTACTACGAAGCGGCATCCGCCTCCAACACGTTCCAAATCGAACACCCGGGCAAATATCAACTCGTCTTGAACCTTACCGCGGCTGAAAAGTATGTGGACAATCAGTTCGATTACAACAAATGCCGGCTGGTTTTCACGGTGGACGGCCGGGAAGTCTTCACCAACGATTACAACCGGGAAGGCAACAAACTGTTCCACTACGAGGTTGACGAGCAATGGCCGTCTGGTGAACACACGATGTCCCTCCAGATCCGGCCGCTTACACCTGGCGAGGACCAGGTACGCTCGCTCGCGATCCGCCTCAATTTGGTGACCTTGCGCGGACCATTCGATGAAAAGTATGAGGTCCCGCCTAAGAATTACGCGCGCTATTTTCCCAAGCCAGTGCCACTTCAAGCCGCCGCGCGCCGGGCTTATGCCCACGAAATTCTGGGGGAATTCGCCTTCAAGGCCTTCCGCCGTCCGGTTGACCCGGAAATGCTTGGGCGATTGACCGCCTTGGCGGAAAAAAACTACAGCCAGCCTGATCAAACGTTTGAGGCCGGCGTGGCGCAGGCCATGGTCGCGGTGCTGGCTTCGCCGGGATTTCTGTTCCGCGAAGAAGGGGTTGAGCCGGCCCCGAAAGGCGGAGGGAATCCTTTGATTGACGAATATGCGCTGGCTTCGCGGCTTTCCTATTTCCTCTGGTCCTCGATGCCCGATGACGAATTGTTCCAGCAGGCCGCCGCCGGAACCTTGCGCCGGAACCTGCAGCCGGAGGTCTCGCGAATGTTGGCGGACGCCCGCTCCTCGGCGTTGGCCCAAAACTTCGCCGGCCAATGGCTTGAGACCCGGGACATCGCCACCGTGCCAATCGACGCCCGCGCCGTGCTTTCGCGCGAAGCCGCGCCTCCCGCTGCTTCTGCCCCCGCAGTTTCCCCCGCCACAAACGCCCCAACGCCACAGACGTCGGTGACCTTGGCGGACGCCGGCACAACGGCGACGCCAGCTGCCACTCCGCCAGCACAGGCAGGTGCGGTCGGCAGTGTGCCCGGTCGCGGTGGACGGGGCTTTCGCCGCGGGTTCGGTCGCCGCGGTCCGAGGGTCGACCTCGATGACGCCCTCCGCAAGGATATGCAAAGCGAGGTGGAAATGTATTTCAGCCACATCGTCCATGACGACCGAAATGTGGTTGAATTGGTTGACAGCGATTATACCTTTTTGAACGAACGGCTGGCGAAGCATTATGCCCTGACCAATCTCAATATTACCGGCGCCGATTTGCGACTGGTGACCCTTCCCACCAACTGCCCTCGCGGCGGTGTCCTGACCATGGGCAGCGTTTTGGCGGTCACGTCCAACCCTACCCGGACTTCGCCCGTGAAACGGGGACTGTTCATCTTGGACAACATACTTGGCACCCCGTCCCCGCCGCCGCCGCCGAACATCCCGCCGCTTGAGGATTCCGAGTCGGCCTTCAGCAATCATCCTCCGGTCTTGCGCGAAGTGCTCGAACTGCACCGCAGCCAGCCGATTTGCGCCTCCTGCCATGACCGGCTGGATCCGCCCGGGCTTGCTCTGGAAAATTTTAACGCCATGGGCATGTGGCGGGACAAGGAGCGCGGCCAGACCATCGAGGTCGGCGGGCAGCTCGCCACCGGGGAAAAGTTTGCCAATGTCCAGGAACTGAAGCATATTTTGGCAAACCAGCATCGCACCGATTTTTACCGTTGTTTGGCGGAGAAATTGCTCACTTATGCGGTGGGCCGCAACTTGGAAAATTATGATGTCGAATCCGTGGATCGGATTGTTGAGCGGATGCAAAAGCAGGACGGACATTTCTCCGCGCTCCTCATGGGCGTCATCGAATCTGCCCCGTTCCAAAAGCGGCGGGCATCCTCCGGTTTGGCCGATGCCACGCCATCCGAATCCGGGCCACACCACATGGCCGCGAACTAAGCTAAATTTATGAGCAAACCTGACACACTTGCGGCCCAACGTCGGACCGCTTTCAACCGTCGCAATTTCTTGCGCGGCCTCGGCGCTTGCATCGCCCTGCCCGCCTTCGAATCGCTCACCCCCTGGAAATTGCTCGCCGCCGATGCCGTGACGGCCGGTCGTCTGGCCATCACAGCCACCGGCGCGCCTTTGCGCACCGCCTTCGTTTTCTTTCCGAACGGCGCCATCCAGCCCAATTTCTGGCCGGACGGTGCCGGCACGGATTTCAAGTTCAATGCCACCCTCCAACCCCTCGCCGAAACCCAGGCCCACGTACGCGTCCTGGGCGAACTGGACCATCTCTGCGCCAATCCCGGCGCCGATGGCGGCGGCGATCATGCCCGCGGCAACGCGGTTTTTCTCACCGGCGTCCGACCCAAGAAAAGCGCCACGGATATTCACGCCGGAATTTCCATAGACCAGTTGATGGCGAAAAAGGTCGGGCATCTCACCCGCTTTGCCTCGCTGGAGTTGACCTGTGATGACACCCGGAAATCCGCTGCCTGCGATTCCAATTATTCTTGCGCCTACCAGTATAACCTTTCCTGGAGCTCGGAAAACACCCCGGTCACCGCCGAGTTCAATCCGCGCCTCGCGTTCGAACGTCTTTTCGGAGCCGGGCCCGTCGGACAGCGCGCTCTCAACAATCAACGTCGCCAACTCGCCCAGCAATCCGTCCTGGATTTCGTCATGGACGACGCCAAGAGAATGGAGCAACGGCTCGGCAGTCAGGACCGGGACAAGCTCGACCAATATCTGACCGGCGTCCGCGAAATCGAGGCGCGTATCCAGAAATCCGAGCAGTTCGGCCCCGCGCCCGACCCTGCAATGGATACTCCTCCCGGCGTCCCTTCCAGCCAGACGGAATACGTCCAGATAATGTATGACCTGATGGTGCTCGCGTTTCAAACCGACAGCACGCGCATCGCCACCTTCTGCCTGGCTCACGACGGCGACAACCGTTCCTTCAGCCACATCGGAATTCCGGAAGGACATCACGATATTTCGCACCATCAAAACAACCCGGACCGCATCGCCAAGGTAGCCCAGATTGATCTGTGGTACGCGCAACAATTCGCGCGCTTCCTCAAAAAAATGCAGGACACCAAGGATGTGGACGGCAGTTCGCTGCTGCATAATTCCATGATTCTCTACGGCGGCGGCAATTCCGACGGCAACCGCCATACCCACACCAATCTCCCGTTGGTCCTCGCCGGTGACGGCGGTGGCACTCTGGGGCCGGCCGCGTACGTCAAATACGGGTCCAAGCCCTGCACCAATCTCTTCCTGAGCATGGCCGACCGCATGGGCATCCAGGGCATCGAAAGATTTGGCGATTCCACCGGACGCCTTCAAAGCGTTTGAAATTCTAATCAAACGCAACCCTTCCGGACAAAATCTCAATGTCAAAAATGAGACTCCTAACGGCTGTTTATTCATTGTTCCTCACCCTCCCCTTTGCGGCCCTGGCCGCGGACGGATCCACGCCTGAAGTCATCCATCTTTGGACCAATGGCGCGCCGGGGTTTGAGGACCGCAAGGACATCCCCGAAGTCGCCGTCACCTACAAGGTCAACCATATCAACAATCCGTCGGTGACCTTGTTCCTTCCGCCCAAGGAAAAAGCCACCGGCGCGGCGGTGCTCATCTTTCCCGGCGGCGGCAACGCCGAATTGGGCTTCGTTCCCGAAGGCATCGAAGCGGGCCGTTATTTTGCCAGCAACGGCGTGGCCGCATTCGCCGTCAAATACCGCCTGACGCGCGAACCCGGCTCCCCATACGACATCAACATTCATCCGCGCCAGGACGGTCAACGCGCAATTCGTCTGGTGCGCAGCCGCGCCGCGGAATGGGGCATTGACCCGCACCACATCGGCATGGTCGGTTTCTCCGCGGGCGGCGAGGTCGTCTCCCGGTGCGTCTTCAGCGACATGGACGGCGACACCAACTCCCCCGACCCCATTGAACGCGTCAGCGCCCGCCCGGACTTCATCGTCTCCATCTATCCCGGCAGCGGCGGCATTCCGCACAACGGCGCTCCCTTCGTCAATCCACCGCCCATCTTCCTGCTCGTTGCCGATGATGACGTCAGCCACACCAGCGCGGTGTTGTCGCTCGTCAACGGCTATCGTGCGGCGAAGGCCTCCATGGAAGTCCATATCTATGCCCGCGGCGACCATGCCTTCAACATGGGCTACCGCTCGCATCTGGCCACCATCAAAGGCTGGCCGCAACGGATGATGGATTGGATGGCCGACAACAACATCCTCGACCCCGCCTTCCCCGCCAAAGGAGTTAAATAAACCTCTTCGCGGGGATTTCGCGCCTTCCAAATGGCGGGGTCATCGCGCTGCGATGACCGCTCCCGCCCGTGTCGCGCCGAAGCATTGCCGAAGACGGATCCGCCCGCAAAAGTTTCCAGGCGACTCTTCGTCACCTGCTATAAGTCATATACTTGTGCCGGTAAATCCAAATTGCTTGGGCGAAGCTTGGTGCCCGTCCGGAAGGACTTTCTATTCGTAAGCACCTTCGATCCGGCACTTCGCGCCCATTGCCAGTCCGGAAGGACCGGCTTCGCGTGAGAAATCCTCCGCCTCTCCGCGATTCCACCATGAAATCCAGTGCCCATTGCAAATCGCGATTCATAATCCGGGCCAACGCCTTTATCTAATTCTCCTCAAAGCTTTTATCGCCTTGTGACATGGTAATGCAGCAAGTGCGGAGTCACGCAGGAACCATTGAGCATTGACGGTTGACTTGACGAAGGGCCTCACC
>DATMLG010000451.1:0-2962 GCA_035570675.1 Verrucomicrobiia bacterium
GCCGTTTCAACGTTTTAAACCTCGGAGCGGACACCGCCAAAACTCAAATCACCCGCCTGGAGTTCAGCCACGAGGACGCTGCCCGCGGCGACCACGCGCACTTCATGCTTAAGGAAATTTTCGAGCAGCCGCGAACGATCGAGAACGCCTTGCGCGGGCGCCTGGATTTCAAAAATGCCACGGCAAAGTTCGGCGGATTAAACCTGAGCGACGATAATTTGCGCTCCATCGACCGAATCATCATTGCCGCCAGCGGCACGAGCTGGCACGCGGCCCTGGCCGGCGAATATCTCATTGAAGAATTTTCCGGCATCCCTGTGGAAGTGGAATTCGCGCACGAGTTTTGCTATCGCAACGCGCCGCTCGAGAAAAACACCGCGCTGCTGGTGCTCTCGCAATCGGGCGAGACGGCGGACACGCTGGCGGCGTTGCGCGAGGCCAAGCGCCGCGGGCACAAGGCGCTGGGCATCGTGAACGTGGTCGGCAGCACGGTGGCGCGCGAGGCGGACGGCGGCATTTACATGCACGCGGGACCGGAAATCGCCGTGGCCTCGACGAAGGCGTTCGTCTCGACCATCACCATTTTGACGCTGCTGGCGATTTACCTTGGGCGCTTGCGAAACCTTTCTGCGAGCCACGCGCTGCAACTCCTGCGCGGCCTCGAAGCGCTGCCGAAGCAGGTCGAGAAAATTCTCGCGCAGGACCGGGCGTTGAAAAAGCTCGCGCACAAATATGCGAAGGCCGATGATTTCTTTTTCCTGGGGCGCGGGCGCATGTTCCCGATTGCGCTGGAAGGCGCGCTCAAGCTCAAGGAAATTTCCTACATCCATGCCGAGGGCTATTCGTCGGCGGAAATGAAGCACGGACCGATTGCCTTAATTGATGAAAAGACGCCGACGGTTTTCCTAGTGCCGAAAGATTCGATGTACGAAAAGACGATGGCCAACCTGGCGATGATCCGCGCGCGCAAAGGCCCCATCATTGCGCTGGCCACCGAAGGGGACAAACAGATCAAGAAGGTGGCGGGCGATGTGTTTTACCTGCCGCCAACGCTCGAGCCGTTGTATCCCATCCTGGCCGCCGTGCCGTTGCAGATGTTTGCTTATTACATTGCCGTCGCGCGCGGTTGCGACGTTGACAAGCCGCGCAACCTGGCCAAGAGCGTGACCGTCGAATAGGTAGGGCGGTGCTGCCGCTCCCTCGCCCCCATCGGGGGAGAGGGTTGGGGTGAGGGGGCTTCCCAACCCCTCGCCACTCATCACCACCCTTTCTTAAGGAGTCAAAATCTCGATGTCCGGAGCCACGTGCTGAAAATGTGAGGGATTGCGTGTCACGATGCGAACTGCCTTTTTGCGGCGGGCGAACGTCGCATGCAGAGAATCGTAAATTCCCCCGCCCATGATCCCCCGGCTGCGCGCCTCGCGAATCGCTGTTTCGTAGTCTGCCAAAGCCAATGCCTCCACCATGACCGAATCCCGGAGACCCATCGTTAACTCGGTAGCGGCGTCCACGGGCACCTTATAAAAGCCAGTGAGGGTGGCAAACGTTTCCGCCAGGGCGTGGGCGTTCGTGAATGACTGCGGCGAATCTTCCAGCGCCGCAAGACAGGCCGCGTGTTCAGGATGCGATTTCAAGACCGCCCCGACCATGATCCCCGTATCCAGGAAGGTCATCGGGTATAGTGGCGGGATTGTTCCACAGCCTCTTCAATGGGCGTGGCCGGAACGGCGCCAGTCCAGACCTTGAGCTTGCCGCGTTTGATAACGCGGCCGGAATGGTTGGCTTCCATCTCCAAAACAATGCGCCCCGGCGTGGCGGATACCAAAAGCTTTTGCTTCCGGGGAATGCCGGCTGCCCGCCGCAATTCCCGCGAAAGGACGATGCGGTTGGAGGCGTCAAGTTCAATGGTCGTTATCATGCCATTACCATGGCACGGTCATGGCGCGTTTGCAAGCGGCAATGGTAGGGACATTGCGCTGCGATGTCCGGGGCCAAGGGGACCTGTAGCGGCGGTCTATGACCGCCGAACCTTCGCCCCCACTGGGGGAGAAGGTGTCCGCAGGACGGTTGAGGGGGAAGCTGATTTTACGCCGCCTGCTTATCTAGAAATCGCACCATCGCCTGGCCGAACGCCGCCAGGTCGCGCGGGGTGCGGCTGGAAATGAGGTTGCCATCCTCCACCACCGGCTCATTCACCCAGATGCCGCCGGCATTTTCGAGGTCGTCTTTGATGCCGAGCGATCCGGTCACGCGTTTGCCCTTGAGGATTTTGGCGGAGATGGGGATCCAGCCGCCGTGGCAGATGAAGGCCACCAGCTTGCCCGCCTCGAAAAATTCCCGGGTGAGGGAGAGCACTTTGGCATCGCGCCGCAATTTGTCCGGCATGAAACCGCCCGGCACGAGCAGCCCGCAAAAATCCGCGCTGCGGGCGTCCTTCAGCAGCAGATCCGACGGCGCGGGATAGCCGTGCTTGCCGGCGTACGTCCGCAATTCCGGCGCGGCGCATTTGAGCGCGTAGCCGGCCTCCTCCAGCCGCAGTTTGGGATACCACAATTCAAGGTCTTCGTAGATGTCATCCAGAAACGCCAGGACGGTTTTGTTCTTTTGCACGAACGCATTGTCGCCGCGCGGTTTCGTGAATGTCAATTGCAAGAGCGCGCGAGGCGGAAGCTAAAACCACGAACGAACGTAGATTATTTATCTGACGGCTTTTTATCTGGAAATCTGATATAACTGGACATTGACGCTATTCCATCAGGGACGTGGAGATCTTGGCCGTGCTGTAGGCTTGGATGTTTTTGATATTCCTCTTTCGTGCGAAAGCGTACGAATCCGCTTTCATCACACAAAATGCCAGGAAATCGTTGCAGATGGTGGAACCATTTCCCGTCGCGTCGATAAAGTGCATGTTGTGCTCCCAGTTTATATTTTATGTTAAATTGACGTCCAATTGCTGGCATAT
>DATMLG010000452.1:0-2663 GCA_035570675.1 Verrucomicrobiia bacterium
TTTCGGCGTCGTTGCAAAACCGGCCGTCGGCCACGCCGGAAATGCTGCGCAGCGCGTCATTCAACTGGCCCACACAGAAGCGCACCGAGCGTGGAAAGTCCTCGTTCAACAGCAGAAACTCCGCGACGAGCCGCGGCTGCAGGTCCCCGCCGTGGATGGATTTGTAGGCGTCCGCCGCGCTGCACGAACGCAGGATGGAGTTCCACCCCAGCGCGTCGGTCTGGGTGACGGTGGAGGGTGCGCCCTTCACCGGCAGCATCTGGCTGCGCAAGTCGAGGATGCGCGAGGTCTTGTCCGCGCGTTCAATGAACTTTCCGGCCTGCGTGAACCACCAGCCTTCGTTGCGGATCAGCGTGGCGTAGGTGAGGCCGATGAGGTGCAGCGAGCTGCTTTTAATCTGCTGGAAGAATTCCGACGGGCTCTCCTGCCAGGCCTGGCGCGCCGACGGCGTGCGCACGAACCAGTAAAGCCGGTTCAATTCCTCCCAAAGCTCGAGGCTGATCTGGTCCCGGACCATCCGCGCGTTCTCGCGCGCCTGGCAGATGGAGGAAAAGATGGAATTCGGATTCTCCGCCTGGAACACCAGGAACTCCGTGACCGCCTGGTCGGTCGCCTTCTTGTGCAGCACAAAAAACGGTTCCTCATCGCCGGTGGTTTGCAGGATGGGCAGCCAATGTTGCGCGAGACGTTCCGCATCCATGTTACGAAGGTCGAGCAGCAGTTGCAGGTTCACGTCCACGATGCGCGCGACATTCTCCGCCCGCTCAATGTAGCGCGACATCCAGAACAGCGAATTGGCAACGCGGGAAAGCATCTTTAATCTTTGATTTTCAAATTCCGGTTCGCGGACGCGTCATTCATCCCCATAAAGCACCCAGGTGTCCTTGCTGCCGCCGCCCTGCGATGAATTGACAACCAGCGAGCCCTTCCGCAACGCCACGCGGGTCAGGCCGCCGGGCACGATGGAGATTTTCTCCCCGTAAATGATGTAAGGCCGCAAATCAACGTGCCGCCCTTCGAAACAATTGTTATCCACGCGCGTCGGATGGCGCGAGAGGGAAATCATCGGCTGCGCGATGTAATTCCGCGGATCAGCCTCGACTTTTTTGCGAAATTCGGCGATCTCCGCCTTGGCCGCGTGCGGCCCCATCAACATGCCGTAGCCGCCGGATTCGTTGGCGGCCTTGACGACCAGCTTGTCCAGGTTCTCGAGAATGTAATTCTTTTCCGTCTCCTCGTAAGCCAGATACGTCGGCACATTGGGCAGGATCGGGTCCTGGTCGAGGTAATATTTGATCATGCGCGGCACGAAATGATACATGACCTTGTCGTCGGCGATGCCGGTCCCGAGGGAGTTGGCCAGTGAAACATTGCCCGAACGATACGCGCGCGCGATGCCCGGCACGCCGAGCATCGAATCACGGCGAAAAACGGTCGGGTCGAGAAAATCATCATCAATGCGCCGGTAAATCACATGCACCGGCTTGAGACCCTTGGTGGTGCGCATATATACATGCGCGTCACGCACCAGCAGGTCACGTCCTTCGACAATTTCAATGCCCATCTGCCGCGCAAGATAGGTGTGCTCGAAATAGGCCGAGTTGTACGCGCCGGGCGTCAGCAACACGATCGTCGGGTCCGGAATCCCGCCCGGGGCGATGTATTGCAACATTTTCAACAATTCCTGCGGGTAATGTTCGACCGGCCGCACGCCGATGCTTTCAAACATTCCCGGAAACGAGCGCTTCATCGCGCGGCGGTTTTCGAGCACGTAACTGACGCCGCTCGGACAACGCCCGTTGTCCTCCAGCACCATGTACTGGCCGTCCGCGCCGCGAATCAGGTCCGTGCCGCAGATGTGAATGTATATGTCCTTGGGCACATTGAAATTCACAAACTCCCGGCGGAAATGACGGCCGGAGAGCACGTAGTACGGCGGAATGATGCCGTCGGTGAGAATTTTCTGCTCGTGATAAATGTCGTGCAGGAAAAGGTTCAGCGCGGTGATGCGCTGGGCGAGGCCGCGTTCGAGCATCTCCCATTCCTTGGCGGGAATGATGCGTGGCAGCAGGTCAAACGGGAAAATCTTTTCCGTGCCCGCCGAATCGCCATAGACATTGAAGGTGATGCCCTGCCGCAGAAACGCGATGTCCACCGACTGCCGCTTGATCTCAAATTCCTTCGGGGTGAGCGATTGAAACAGCTCGCGGAAAAGGCGGTAGTGCTGCCGCACGGTGCCGTTTCCATCCAGCATTTCATCAAAGAAACCGTCGTGTCCGTATCGGTCAAGTTGGCGTTTGGCCGGTCGCGATTTAGACATAGTGGGCATTTTGCAACAACCCGCGAATCCACTCAAGGAGCCGCCGCCGCTCCTTGCATTGCGGGCAAACAACCGGGGATCTCCCGAAATCTGAGGGTTTTTGGTTAATTATGCGGTCGGTTCCTCCGGGAATGATTTCACAGTGTTCACATGGCAATTCAACATCATCTGATTAAGCAAACCGCTTGCCGAAGCGGCGGACGGACATAAAAATGCCGGACCGTGCGCTCCGGACGCCGTAGATTCCGGCGTTTTAATCCGGCTGTCAAGCGCCCCCGCATGAACGCGAAAACCTTGGAGCGTTTTAAGAAATAGTGTGGCCATTCGGAGCGAGGATTTTTGG
>DATMLG010000453.1:0-3043 GCA_035570675.1 Verrucomicrobiia bacterium
TCCAGCCTTGAGAGGCCGGTGCCGTTCGCGAACTGAAAAGTCACGCTGCCGTTGCCGGTGACCGTGCTGCCACTGGCCAGACCGAAACATTGATCGAGATATCGGCTCAGGTTAGCTGGCGTCGTAGCGTTCAAGTCGGAATACCCTCGAATAATCACGCCGCCATCCGGCGTCGCATAAGTGTTCGCCGGGGTTTGCGGTATGAAAGTGGGGCTCACCTGCGGGCCCCCGACGGCTTCCTGAATGTTCAATTCGTGCAATCCGACAAACCATCCGGTCGCATCTCCATTCGGGGAAGGAGCACCGGTAATGGTCAAGGTCGCGCCTGCGGAAGCCGCCGGGTTCGACAACAGCAGCTGGCTGTAGTCACTGCCCGGGCCGTCAAAGGCATCGTCAAAGCTCAATGTGCCGCTGGAGTAGCTGATGTTGCTGATTCGCGGCTGGTTGTAAACCACCGCGCTGGCACCTGGATCGCTTTTAAAGCCAGAAATGCTGACTCTTGCTATGTCCGTATTATCGCTGGACCCGCCGCTGCCCCCGGTCCAGTTGAAGCTGATCCAGGAGGCGCCGACCGAATTGTCCAGTTGCAGGGTCATCGATTCGCTGCCGTCAATCAGGGCGCCGTTGCCGACACCCGAATCCACGCCGATAAAGAGGTAATATTGATAGATGTTGGCCGGCACCGTCGACGCCTGATCCGCCCACGCCGCGACTGTAAACAGATCTTCCGCATTCGTTGCCGTGATGGAATGGACCTCGACGCTGGAGGTGGCGACAAATTGCGGGTCGTTATTGAACTGGTCCTGGGCGACCGGAAAGGCCCGGCTGCGCAGGGTGGGGAATAGGACTGACAGGACGACGGCCAGCGTCAGGGCCTGGCCGCGGTAATGATTTAGGGTTCTCATGTGAAATGGCGGTTGATGTCTGGTTGCGGTGTTGTTCTGCGCTACCATGCCATGAGTGCCCCCGGACGGGAATGGACATCTAAACGGAGTGTATGGACAATTGACCTGCATTTGCGGTGGCCGGCCTTTCCGCGCTTTCAATCTGTGCCCGGAATCGTGTTACGCACTGTAGCGCCGCCGGTGTTCTGACGGCGAATGGCCGTGCAGCTTGCTGAAAGCGCGGGAAAAGTAAAATTGATCGGAAAAACCGAGTTGGTCGCTGATGGCTTTGATGGACAAATTTGTGGTGTTGAGCAATTGGACAGCGCGTTGCATGCGGAGATGGTTTAAATACATTAACGGTGCGTACCCGGTCGCCCGGCGAAACAAAGTTGTGTAATGCGAACGCGACAGGTTAACCACCGCCGCCAGCGTTGAAATCCGCAAAGGCTCGCGCAAATGTTCCTTCATGAAGGTGATGCTCTTGGCCGCCTGCTCCCGAACATCGATTTCACCGCGCCAGAACTCGTCCTTGTGCCGCAGAATCAGTCCCATCAGATGTGACAAGGAGTGTGCCGCGTAAGTCAGATGCCTCAGGGTTGATCCGTGTTCGAGCCCTTCCAGCACGTCCTCGAAAAGCGAAAAAAGCTGCACATCGCCGCCCAGTTGCACGACGGGTTTTTCCGGCTTCACCTCCAGTTTCTCCAGGTAGAACTGCACGTTCGTCCCGATGGCGTGGAACCAGTGAATCGTCCAGGGCTCTTTTTTTGACGCGCCATAGGCGTGCGGCGTGGCGGCGGGTATGACCAGCAACTGGTCCTTGTCGACTTCATGCCGTCGTCCGGCGATTTCGCACCAGCCGCCGCCCCGGGCGCAATAGATGAAAACCGCCTCGGGACAGCCCCGCTCCCTAGTGCATTTGTGGCCCTGGGCCCGGGGGTAAAAGCCTGCATCCGTGGGCAGCAGGTGTTTCATCAGCGGCTGTTGCATGGCCAGCGTGACCACGGGCCGCGGCACCACCACGAGACGCTCTCCTGGAAAACCCTCCTGCTTCTCCTGCCGTTTCATTGGGCGTCAATATTCAAAATAAGAGCTGGGCAGAATGAGTTGAAACTATCATTTTACCGTCACTTCTGCAAGCAGTTTACGGTGTAAATCCACTCTCTTAAGCCACTGAAGGGTCAAAAAAAGCCGCCATTCACGGAATGGCGGCTTTCAACCCGGTTACTATGAAAACTTTACTTTTTCGATCTGCGCACCAGCCCGAAGAGCCCCACTCCAAGGCAAAGCGTCAATAGGGTGGCCGGCTCAGGGGTGACGGTCAGGTTGAACCCCAAATTTGCGGCCGGGTAAATAGAGTCGGATCCACTTTGGTTCGGCGGCTCGCTCGGATAATCCCCGGCCGAGTCATACCGCCCGGCCCGGGTAAATTCCCAACCGGATCCGAGCTGGACGTACTGAGAGTCCCAGTTAATTTGACCGTTATTGCCATTATCAGGTGCATTGTTGGCTATAATATCGCCCCACAAGTCCACCCCGTCCGTTTGCGCGCCAATGACGTAATAGCTGCCGTAGTTTAGCTGGACGGTGGTCGACAATTGCACCCAGCGATACCCACCAATCAATGGCGCCGCTGTGCCGGCGGCAACGGTGGCCGAGGCAATTACATTCCCAGTGCTATTATCCCAGAGCGTTACAACATGGCTGTCAACGAGGGGCGCGCCGGTCGGATCAGCGTATCCCAGCCAATTCACCTGCGGATAATAGCTGTAGGAGGTAAGAAAAATTCCGCCCACCGTTCCCACAAAGTTGTTTTGCGGCAGCGATGTCAAGTCAACATTCGGGGTGTAAAGGACGCTGTTGTCTGCCGTCTGGGCAAAAACGGCCGGCCCTGTTGCAAGGCAGAGCAATGCCCCGGCAACGAAAGGTAGAGATGTTCTTTTCATTTGATGTGTAGTGGTTTAGCTGGGTTGATTTTGGATTCCAACCGGGACGTGAAGCGTCGTGGGCATGATGCACGGAGCGGGCGCAGCTTTGTCTGATTTGGGAATCACAGGATGCAACATGGCACGAAGCGGCGCATGCTGGAATGGACAACTGGCCGAATCGCATGGACGATTGACCGGTCTTCCTTTGGGTCAACTGGTCAAGGGCGCAGG
>DATMLG010000454.1:0-7710 GCA_035570675.1 Verrucomicrobiia bacterium
AAGGCAAAGGGTTACGCGCATCCGTTGTGGGAGCTGGTTTCCGATTCCAAGTCGTACCCCACCCGCGTGTTTCTGTATGGGCGCGGCATTCCGGGGATGCATCCGAAGGTGGCGGATTTGGACCCGGAGCCACTGACGACCAACGTGACCTACCGTCTGACGGTGACCTCGGGCCGGCTCAAAGGGCACCACGATTTCACCATCACCGACAAGGACATGCCGGCGCCGGAATAAATCATTATTTTGCAAAGTGACAGGACGCCCAATGACCGGGCGTGACTTCGCGCAACGCAGGTATTTCCGCCTGGCATTTTGGCATCTGCGCGACGGGACACCGCGGATGAAACGGACAGCCGGATGGTGGGTGAATGGGCGAGGGAACGTCACCGGGCAGCACGATGCGGCGGCGCTTGGAATCCGGGTCCACCACCGGCACGGCTGAAATGAGGGCCTGCGTATATGGATGTTTGGGCGCGCTGATGATCGCCCGGGCATCGGCCGTTTCCACCACCTTGCCCAGATACATCACCATCACCCGGCGGCTGATGTGCTCCACCACCGCGAGGTCGTGTGCGATGAACAGATAAGCAATGCCGCGCTGCTGCTGCAGTTCCTGGAGCAGATTGATGATCTGGGCCTGGACGGAAACATCCAGCGCGCTCACAGGTTCGTCACAGACAATCAGCTTCGGCTCGACGGCCAATGCGCGGGCGATGCCGATGCGCTGCCGCTGCCCGCCGCTGAACTCGTGCGGATAACGCTGCGCGTGCGCCGGGTCCAGGCCGACGGCCTTCAGCAATTCCAAAATGCGTTTCTGCCGCGCGGATGCATTTTCTACAAGCTGATGGATGTCCAGCGCCTCGCCGACAATCTGCCCGACGGTCATCCGCGGGTTGAGCGAGCCATAGGGGTCCTGAAAAATCATCTGGAACTTCCGCCGCCGCGCGCGCAGCTCCGGCCCGGTCAAACGCGCAATGTCCTCCCCCTCAAACAGAATGCTCCCCGCCGTCGGCTCCAGCAGCTTGACGATGGCCCGGCCCAGCGTGGTCTTGCCGCAGCCGCTTTCGCCGACCAGCCCCAGCGTTTCACCCGGCTCAATCGAAAAGCTCACGTCGTCCACGGCCTTCACGTGCTCCTTGACGCGGCTGAACATCCCGTGCTTCACCGGGAAGTGGACCTTCAAGTTTTTTACTTCGAGCAGGGGCATGGCCGCGAAAGATTAAAGTTCGGAAACAAATTGTTCGAGAGTTGATCCCGCCTGCTCAATGATGCCCTTGAGCGTGCCGGGCTTGAGTGATTTATGCTGGGGAACAACCACCGTGCGCGTTTCCTTTCGCATGATAAGATGGGAACCGCTCTGGCGCAGTTCAACGAAGCCAAGGCGTTTCAAGGCGCGGGCCGCCGCAACGCCGCTGACATCACGCGGCAGTTTCACGCAAGCGCCAGCACGGGATCCTCGGAAAAATGCAAACGCACGCGCTTGGGCCGCCGGCCGGACTCAAAATAACCATCCACCGCGTCCGTAATCATCGCATCCAATTCACGAAAGGAATCGCCCTGCGTCGTAATGCCGCCGCCGCCAGGCGCATCCCAGCGCGCCACATAACCGCCGGTCTCGCGGCAAGGCTCAACAGAGAAGGTTATTTCTTTCATGGCGGCAAGGTAGCAGATTCAAGTGGAGAAGGAAACTCTCAAATCATCCATTGCCCGTGGTGCTCCCAATCGTTTGCGTTTCCTTCCAATACGGACAGCGCACCCAGCGGCCCGGCTCAACTTCCAGCAGTTCAGGAACCGCCCGCGAACATTCCGGCTTGGCGATGGGACAACGCGGCGCAAACCGGCAGCCGGGCGGAAAATTGCCGAGGCTCGGCACGGTGCCCGGAATTGCAAGCAAGCGCTTCAAACCTCCGCTCAATTTCGGCACGGAGTTCATCAACGCCCGCGTATAGGGATGCAGCGGACGGCGCAGCAAATCCAGCGCCGGCGCCAGTTCCACGACCTGTCCCGCATACATCACGGCCACGCGGTCGGCCATGTCGCCCACAATCCCCAAGTTGTGGGTGATGAGCAAAATGCTCATGCCCAGCCGCTTCTTCAAATCGAGCAGCAGTTCGAGGATTTGCGCCTGAATGGTTACGTCCAGCGCCGTCGTGGGTTCATCGGCCACCAGCAGCCGCGGCTCCGAGGCCAGCGCCATCGCAATCATCACGCGTTGCTGCATTCCGCCCGACATCTGGTGCGGATAATCCCGGATGCGCGATTCCGGCGCGGGAATGCCCACCAGCTTGAGCAGGCGGATGACTTCGTCGTCCGTCGCCTTTTCGGGCCTATGCAATTTCAGCGATTCCTTGATCTGATTGCCGACGCGGAAGACTGGGTTCAACGACGCGCCGGGGTCCTGAAAAACATAACTCACCACGCCGCCGCGGATGGCCCGCAGCTCGGGCCGGGACATCTTCAAAACATCGCGTCCGTCCACGAGAATTTCACCGCCCGCGTAACGCGCCGACGGCGCGGGCACCAGTTGCGCGATGGAAAGCGCCGTCACGCTTTTGCCGCAACCGCTTTCGCCCACGAGACAGACGGTTTCGCCGGTGTTGATGGTCAGCGAGACATCGTCCACCGCGCGGAGGGTGCGGTCGCCGGCGAGAAAGTCCAGCTTCAGGTTTTTGATTTCGACGAGCGGGGCCATTTAACTCTTCGTGTCCACGGCGTCTCTTAACCCATCGCCGAGGAAGTTAAAAGCCAGAACCGTGATGAAGATGGCCACGCCGGGCGCCAGCAACCATGGATAACTGGTCAAATACTCCGGATTTTGCGCCGCCGTCAGCATGTTGCCCCAGCTTGCCTCCGGCTCCTGAATGCCCACGCTGAGAAAGCTCAAATCCACCTCGCCCAAAATATAATATGGCACGCTCAAGGTCGCCGCCACGATGACGTAGGAAAATGTGCTCGGCAAAATGTGCCGCGTGACAATGCGCCAGTTGCTCTGCCCCAGCGAACGCGCCGCCAGCACATACTGCCGTTCGCGCAATGATAGCGCCATCCCGCGAATCACCCGCGCCGTCCCCGCCCAGCGCACAAAGCTCAGGATGACAATGATCGCCAGATAAATCGTGGACGACTTCATGTTCGGCGGCAGGTCCGCGCGCAAGGCCATGATCAAATAAAGCGGCGGTATGGACATGATCAATTCGCACAGCCGCATCGTGCCTTCATCGAACGCCCCCCCGAAATAACCGGCCAGGCCGCCGATCAGAATTCCAAAGGCAAACGAGATGCAGATGCCAATTAATCCGACGGACAGCGATATCTGCGAGCCATACAGAAGCCGCGAAAAAATATCGCGGCCAAACTGGTCCGTGCCCAACAGGCAGACCGGGCAGTTCGGATCGCCCGTGCCGAAGAAGTGAACCCGGGTGGGGATGAGCCCAAGAAAATGGTAGGCGTCCCCGCGCACAAAAAAATGCAGCGGCCGGGCCTCTCCCGGCACCGGGACATATTTGAAGGTGCCCGGCGCCGGCTCGTAACGCTGCACTGCCAGCCGCCAGCCTTGTATCCGTAGCGCCGTGGGCGGATGAAAAAAGCGGTCCCGGTCCTGCCGCTCATATCCGTAGGGCGCGATAAATCCCGCAAACAACGCCAACGTATAAAGCACGATCAAAATAATTCCACCGATTAACGCCACCCGCTGGCGCCGCAGCCGCCGCCACAAGATGCGCCCCGGCGATTCCATCGCCGGCTCAACTTGCGTCGAGGGTTCGAGGCCGGGAATTGGCAGGGTGGCATCCATTTATTTCAGCCTGATGCGCGGGTCGCTCCAGGCGAGCAGCAGGTCCGCAACAAAATTGCCCGCGACGAGCAATCCCGCCGCCATCACCACCGTCGCCACCACCAGCGGATAATCGCTCGAGGTCAGCGCTTCCATCGTCAACCGGCCCAATCCCGGCCAAGCCATGATATTTTCCACGATGAACGCCCCGCTCAGCAGGCTCGCCAGCGAGTAACCGAAGATCGTCAGCAGTGGATTGATGGCATTGCGCAGGGTGTGCTTGTAAATCACCCAGCCTTCCGCCATGCCCTTGGCCCGCGCCGTCGTCACGAACTCCGCGCGCATCGTGTCCAGGAAATTGGACCGCATCTGGCGCATGATGCCGGCGAGGTCGCTCGCCGCCAGCACAATCACCGGCAGCACCAGATGCCGCGCGGTGTCCCAGAATTGTTGTCCGCTCGTCATCAAATCATGTGTCGAACTTTCCGCCCCGCCCACCGGCAGCCAGCCCGTCGCCGCCGCGAACATCAGCGCCAGCAACGCCAGCAGAATGTCCGGCACCGACAGCCCGACGAACGCGATCATCGAGCATAAGCGATCCACCCACGAATCCTTGTTGAGCGCGGCCCAGATGCCGAGCGGCACCGCGACGCCCCACGCCAGCACCAGCGCGGCCGCCGACAATAGAAACGTGTTCCAAAGCCGGTCGAAAATCAGCCGGCTCACGGGAATTTTGTAGGCGATGGAATAACCGAGGTCGCCATGCGCCGCGTCCTTCAGCCAGAAGCCGTAACGGACGTACCAAGGCTTGTCGAGATGCTGTTTCGCGCGCAGTTCCGCGAGTTTCTCAGGGGTGATCTGGGGATTTTGCGAGAGTTGCGTGTAATAATCGCCCGGCGTGAGCGACATCAGCAGGAAGGTTATCAACGAAACGCCGAGCAGGATCGGGATGGTATGCAGCAGCCGCTTGATGAGAAAGGACAACATCGCATTAATGGATCGGCGCCCGTTCCGGGCCGCGCGCGCGAAAACCCTCGCCAGCGCGATGACCGAGCCTAAATCCTTCTGCCTCATAAAGCAAAACGAATTGGGCCGGGCGCAATCGCCCGAACGGTAGGGCGAACCTCCCGGTGAGCCCAAACAAACCACTTGCGCGAAAAATTGCTAAGCGCCGGAATCGCACCCTCGCCCGGACGGTCCTCCGTCGGGGTCCAACCCACCTCCCGCCCTCAACAATCAGCCCTTAACTCTCAACCAATTCTGGAAGCGGCCCCAAGCGGCCCACCCACATTCGCATGGTAGGGACGCTTTCCGCAGCGTCCCTGACATTTCTGGAATCCGGCCACCGTTCCCTTCGTTTGCTTCTGTGGAACTTTTTCCCCGCA
The DNA here is from genome assembly GCA_035570675.1 of Verrucomicrobiia bacterium. Taxonomy (GTDB): domain Bacteria; phylum Verrucomicrobiota; class Verrucomicrobiia; order Limisphaerales; family Pedosphaeraceae; genus DATMLG01. The sequence continues at coordinate 5,158 of DATMLG010000454.1, forward strand.
CTCAGATGCGGGAAATCAACCACTTACGTCGAAACAGCCGGGATACGGCTCACTGCTTACCGCTTACGGCTCACCGTCTGATAGATTGTCAAAGAACCCTTTTCGGCAGCAACGCACGACACGCATGCGTTCCTGCTCACAGCTCGCCGCTTATAGCTCACTTTCCGGGCTTTTCTCCTCTTTCCATCCCCGCCACCGACAACCAACGCCCAAGACTTTACGCCAACTTCTGGCTTTGTCAAATTCCCGCTTTCAAGATGGTGACCTAATTTGAAAGCTGATAAACGAATGGGGTCTTATCAGTCACGCGTGTGTACGTCTCTGTTATGGTATGAAACACTTCCCCAGTGCCCGGCGGCCTAATTTCTGCAACTACCTTGATTTTGGGCGGCAGTGGCTTCCGCACGAACATTTTCATTCCGTTAAAACTCCCGCCAGTGAACGCAATTTCTGTTTTCATCATGTTGTCTCTTTCTTCGTTGTCTGAGTGGTACCTGACCGGAAGGATTCGAACCTTCATCTCCGCCACGCCCTTCGGCTCGAACAGCGGTGCTTTATCCATTTTCTGCGACGGCCAAGGTACAGCAGCGGATAAAGCACCGGCCATGCCAATCAGTTTTTTATATCAAACCAGTGCCAAAGTTTATCAATACTTTGAGGTGCAATCTTAACATCGTGACCATCGTTGGAGTTGATTTCGAAGTTCAACGTCACGGAGCACTAATCTTAACGCGAATCGCATCGGCGCTTTAGGTGAAAGTCGCCAAAGTTTTACCATCTAAAATCGCTTGCCTTTTTCACCCGATCCTAACGTTCAACGATGGAGAGCGTTTACCATTACTTTGAACATCAATTTTAACATCACAGCCATTGACGCATGTTGTTTCAGATATTCAAGGTTACGGCAACGCAAGCGAATGCAAAACTGCACATATACTTCAGGTAAAAAACCCGAACGCTCTATGAGAAACCACCCTTGCAAGAATTGTGCCACGACGATGGACGCATATGGCTTGCCGGCCATTAATGCGGATCCAGCCTCCGCACAGTCACGTTACCAGAAACCATAATTTCCGTGTTGTCTGGATATGCACGGAATTTGAATCCACTCCCGTATGTAGTCGGCTCCAATTTGCTCAGGTACCATTCATTTTTCCCATCAGCCTTTTCCACCACGATAAAATATTTTACGTCAGCAGGCAGCGCATTGGTCGTGGGCGAATCCACGTCAGGCTGCGGCGCGGCTTGGGTCTGGCTTTTTGGCACTATTTGGCCATTGTCAGTCAAATCATAACTGTTCGTATCATATCCGTATTTCTTTAAAACAAATGCCTTGAATGCCGGGTCCCTAAGATCCACAGCATTAGCCGTTTGCTGAGACTCAACCTGTTTTCGTATGCGTTCACTCAATTCCTTGCTCCAGACACTGACCGCGGCCATCGCCTCTTCCGTAGCCTTAGGCATTGTTGCCACAAATTTCCTTCCTAAAGGTGATTCGTAATACCTTGTCATGTCCTTGATTTCATCGTGCGTGAAGTATTTCTCGTAAATCGGAATATAAATTCTGGTCAATTCTCCGAAATTGATGTTCGTTTCAAAACTGCGCCAATAACCCTCCGGAACATTCGGCATCGCCTGTTTCATCTGGTCAACAATCTGCGGTAACACTCGTTTCAGAGTCTCTTCAGTCCCCATCGCGGAAATCAGCTTTTCAGTATCTGCTTTTTTGGAAGCAGCTTCGCTGTCCATTTCATCTCTTGCGTCGCCATTTATGTTTGCGCCCTGCGCCATGGTCCTTTGCGACCCCACCAAGAGAACCGTCAGAAAAAAAGCTGCCGTCTGCCTTGTGGGTATTCTAATTTTCATACGTTTCCTCACGTTGCACTATGTTAGAGAAAGGGCTATTGGGCGAAAGGTACTGCGCACGTCCCGTAGGTTCAATGGTTATTGTGAGCCGTGACAGGCTCAAAAATGAAAAATGCCGAATCCGGCAAATTCCGGACAAGCCCACACCCAATCCCCTCCTTTCCGCCCACCCCACCTCTTTTCAAGTTGAGCGCGCCGCCCCTTTTGCTAGCCTTTCACCCAATGAAGGTTTTCGTCACCGGCGGCGCCGGCTACATTGGGTCCGTGTGCGTCGAGGATTGAATCGTGTTTGGGTCAAGGATTTGCCGAAGTGGCGTAATGGCTGGCAACGTAAAATAAATCAGCTTTGGCGGCATTGGCCAGACTGCCCGGGCTCATAGGACCGCCAACGTTGCTGTATTTTCTGGGATTCATGCTGTTTGCAAAGTTGATGACCAAACCGCTCATCCATCTGCGAGACTGCGCATGCCCGTCGGCAAAGCTAAACGTGCTGTTTTCACCATGATATGCCGCCGGCGAATCAACCCACGCGGCGGTAAAAAAGGGGCTGGTTGGTGTGACATCGGGAGAACCCGGATACATGTCCCAGGCATGCACGTTTTCAGCAAAAGTGAGCCCGAACGCTGTGTTTTGCTGGGATCCACATTCCTCCACCCATAAAAAACGGGCGCTCGGATGCATTACCTG
>DATMLG010000455.1:0-4316 GCA_035570675.1 Verrucomicrobiia bacterium
ATACAGAATGCCGCGCTGCTCAAGCTGCGCAAGCAAATCGAGAAGCTCGAAATGGTGCGCGAGGCGGCTTGATTTTCGCCCGGGCGCGGTAGAGACTGCCGGAGCATGAATTTGCAACTGCAAAACCGCCGCGCCCTGGTAAGCGGCTCCAGCGCGGGGATCGGCTTCGCCATCGCGCAATTGCTGGCCACGGAAGGCGCTTCTGTGGTCGTCAACGGGCGTTCGGCTGACCGCGTTGAGGCCGCCGCCAAAAAAATCCGCGACAGCGGGGCCAAGGGCGAGGTCATTGCTTCCTCCATTGATTTGTCCACGCGCGCGGGCGCTGAAGCCATCGTCCGCCAGATTCCGTCCGTGGACATTCTTGTCAACAACCTGGGCATGTATGGCCCGAAGGCCTTTGAGGAAATCACCGACGAAGACTGGCTGCAAATCTTCGAGGTGAACGTGATGAGCGGCGTCCGCCTCAGCCGCGCCTACCTGCCGGGGATGAAGAAGCGTAATTGGGGCCGCATCATTTTCATTTCCAGTGAATCCGGCATCTGCACCCCGGCGGAAATGATCCATTACGGCATGACCAAGACGGCGCAGCTCGCCGTCTCCCGCGGCCTGGCCGAGACTACCGCCGGAACCGGCATCACCGTGAATGCCGTGCTGCCGGGACCGACGCGTTCCGAGGGCGTGGAGCAATTCGTGGAGGAACTGGCGCGCTCGAAAAACACGAACGCCGCCGCCATCGAAAAAGGCTTTTTCGAATCCATGCGGCCGTCGTTGCTGAAAAGGTTCGCGACGCCCGAGGAAGTGGCCAACATGGTCGCCTATGTCGCCAGCCCGCTTTCCGCCGCCACCAACGGCGCGGCATTGCATGTGGACGGCGGCTCCGTTCGTTCCATCATTTAGCAGGTATGGACGCCGCGCTGCGGTGTCCGCGATCAATTAATTAATTCCTGGAATCAAATGAAAAAACGCAAACTCGGAACCCAGGGCCTGGTCGTTCCGCCCCTCGGCCTCGGCTGCATGGGCATGTCGGACTTTTACAGCGGACGCGATGACCAGGAATCCATCGCCACCATTCATGATGCGCTGGATAACGGCATCACCTTTCTCGACACCGCCGACGCGTACGGCCCCTTCAAAAATGAGGAACTCATCGGCCGCGCCATCGCCGGCCGCCGTGACCAGGTTACTCTCGCCACGAAGTTCGGCTTCGTCCGCAGCGAAACCGATCCCAATTTCCGCGGCATCAACGGCCGGCCCGAGTACGTCCGCGCCGCCTGCGAAGCCAGCCTGCGCCGCCTGGGCACCGATGTCATTGACCTCTATTATCAGCACCGCGTGGATCCGGAAACGCCCATCGAGGACACCGTCGGCGCGATGGCCCAGCTCGTCCGCGAGGGCAAGGTCCGTTATCTCGGCCTGTCCGAGGCCGGCATCAACAGCCTCCGCCGGGCCCACGCCGTGCATCCCATCACCGCCCTGCAAACTGAATACTCCCTCTGGTCGCGCGATCCCGAGGATGAAATTCTCCCCCTCTGCCGCGAACTTGGCATCGGCTTCGTTCCCTACAGCCCGCTCGGGCGCGGATTCATCGCCGGCCGTTTCAAAAAATTCGACGACCTGCCCGCGGACGATTACCGCCGCGCCTCGCCGCGTTTCCAGGGCGAAAATTTCCCGCGCAACCTTGAACTCGCCCGCCGCATTGCGGACATGGCGCTGGCCAAGGGCTGCACCGCCGCGCAACTCGCCCTCGCCTGGGTGCTCGCGCAGGGCGAGGACATCGTGCCCATTCCCGGCACCAAGCAGCGGAAATATTTGCAAGAAAACGCCACCGCGCTCCTGGTGCATCTGACCGCCAAAGACCTCGCGCAGATCGAGGAAGTATCGCCTCGCGGCGCCGCCGCCGGCCCGCGTTATCCCGAGGCGGGCATGGCCGCTGTCAACCGCTGACCCCATGAAGGCCATCCGCGTCCATCAATTTGGCGGGCCGGAAGTTCAGCTCCTCGAGGAAACACCAAAACCCTCGCCCGCTCCCGGGCAAATCCTCGTCCACATCCGCGCCGCCGGCGTCAATCCCGCGGATACCTACATGCGAGCGGGCACCTACGCCGTCAAACCCGCGCTGCCCTATATTCCCGGCATTGACGGTGCCGGCATGGTGGAATCCGTCGGCGACGGCGTGCGCCAGTTCAAGACGGGCGACCGCGTTTATGTGGGCGGCAGCCGCACCGGCACCTACGCGGAATACGCGCTCTGCGACCCCGCGCAAGTCCATCCGTTACCGGAAAAAATCACCTACTCTGAAGGCGCGGCCATCAATATTCCCTACGCCACCGCGTATCGGGCGTTGTTCCAACGCGCCCGCGCCGTCGCCGGCGACGTCGTGCTCGTTCACGGCGCGACCGGCGGCGTCGGCGTTGCCGCCGTGCAAATCGCGCGCGCAGCCGGCCTCACCGTCATCGGCACCGGCGGCACGGACAAGGGCCGCCAGTTGGTCAAGGCCCAGGGCGCGCATCAAGTCCTCGACCATCGCGCTCCGGATTATCTGGCGCAACTCATGGAACTCACCAAGGGCCGCGGCGTGGACATCATTCTTGAAATGCTCGCGAACGTGAATTTGGGCAAGGACCTCACCGTCCTCGCGCGCGGCGGCCGCGTGTGCGTCATCGGCAGCCGCGGTCCCGTGGAAATCAACCCGCGCGACGCCATGGCCCGCGACGCCGCCATCCTCGGCGTCATGCTCTACAACGCCACCGAACGCGAGATGGCCGGCATCCACGATGCCCTCGTCGCCGGCCTCGAAAACGGCGCCTTGCATCCCGTCATTGGCCGTGAAATGCCGCTGGCCCAGGCGGCGCAAGCGCACGAAGCCGTGATGGAAGCCGGCGCGCACGGAAAAATCGTCCTCCTGCCTTGAGCTTCTTGCTCAACCAACGGCACCGGCCGTTACCTTCCCCGCGTGGCGGATGTCCTGCGCCTCATACAAATAGACCACCTCTTCGGCCACGCTGGCGGCCTGGTCGGCGATGCGCTCCAGGCATTTTGAAATCACCATCAAATTGAGACACGCATTGATGGTGCCGCGTTTTTCCAGCATGTGTCCGGTCAAATCGTGGTGAAGTTTTTTATTTAGAGCGTCCACTTCCTTGTCCCGGGGAATGATCGCTCGCGCCTTTTCCGGCTGCCGGTTGACAAAGGCGTCCAGCGACTCCTTCAACATCCCAAGCGCCATGCCGGCCATCCGCGGAATCTCCCCCGCCAGTCCGGATGCCGGTTCCGCGTTCAGCAGAATCGCCCGCCGCGCAATGGTCGTGGCTTCATCAGCCACCCGTTCCAGATCGTGCGCCGCCTTCATCGCCACCGTCATCAACCGCAGGTCCGTCGCCAGCAGCGCCTTGGTCAGTAGCAGGATGACGCGTTCGTCAATCTCCACTTCCAGCCGGTCCACCACTTCATCGCTCGCAATTACTTCGCGCGCCAGTTCATCGTTGCGCTCCACCAAGGCGCGAACGGCCCGGCTCACCGCGGCCTCCGCGTGGCCGGCCATCGTCAGCAGCATTTCCTTCAACTCGCCGATTTCTTTTTCCAAATGGCTCGTCATTTTCGATTAATCAAAATAATCAATTCCAGTCCTATGGCACGCAGCCCAGCTTCTGCAGCAGGAACACCAGCCCATACGAAATGCCGCCGGCGACCGGGATCGTGAATACCCACGCCCAGGCCATCCGTTCCACGACGACCCATTTGATGGCGTTGAACCGTTTGGCGCAACCTACGCCCATGATGGACGCGGAAATGTTGTGCGTTGTCGAAACCGGGATGCCCAGCATCGAGGCGAGCGCGATGACGACCGTCGAGCTGGTCTCGGCGGCGAAGCCGTTGATGGGATGCAGCTTCACCATTTTATGGCCAAGTGTGCGGATGATGCGCCAGCCGCCCACCGCCGTCCCCGCTGCCATGGTGAGGGCGCAGCTCACCTTGATCCACATCGCGATTTCCATGTCCTTCCCCGCCGCCGGCTCCGGCGTGTGCAGGAAGGACAGCCAGCCCGGCAGATTGTTCAGGTCGCCGCTCTTCGTTCCGGCCAGCAGCGAGAGGGCGATGATGCCCATCGTCTTTTGGGCGTCATTGGTGCCGTGCATGAAACCCATCGCGCCCGCGCTGAAAATCTGCGCCTTGCCAAAGAAGCTGTTGACCTTCGAAGGCCGCTGTTTACGCAACGCGTAATAAAGCAGCGCCATGATGATGAACCCCAGTACAAATCCCAGCAGCGGCGAGGTGAACATCGGCACAATCACTTTCCACAGCAGTCCCTTCCCCAA
>DATMLG010000456.1:0-6642 GCA_035570675.1 Verrucomicrobiia bacterium
CCAGGTGCAGGCCTATCTGTTGAAGACTGGAAAAGTCACCGGCGAACGACTGTTCGTCACCGCGCCGAAAGCCGTCAACGAATCGTTCAAGGGCAACGACCGGGTCAATCTGTCGCTCGATTGATCGCGGGTGGTTGTTACGGTCGTGTTAAAAACCAAAGCCGTTTGAACAGTCGCGGCACGGAGGGCATCTATATCTTTGCCGTTGATTTTATGGTCCGGCTGTACTAGATATAAACTGTTGCAATGGAGAAAGGCTGATTATGTCAAAAACCGCAAAAAGTTATCATCCGCCGACTCACGATGAAATCGCCGTCTGCGCCCGCCGCATCTATGAAATCGAAGGCCGGCCCGAGGGCAAGGCAATGGAGCATTGGCTGCAGGCCGAGGCCCAGTTGATCGCCGAACGCAAGGCCCAGGCCGGGTTGCTGGCCAGCAAAGCCCCCGTCAAGCCCTTGCAGGCGACCAGCCCTGCGGCCGCTACCGCGCGGGGCGAAGGCTGGCAGACGCCCGCCCGTCCGGTGTTGCACAGAAACTAAGCCGGCAGGGACGCCATAAACAGACTTCCGCGCGCGCGATTAAACACCCGGCGCGGAGCGGGGAGGTTGTTGCGTCCGCGTCCCATGCCAAAAACTTGGAACTTGCCCCGGCGCGCAATCTGGCCCACCATGCCTCCAGCTTTTAGGAACCTGAATTGATTGATTTTTATGGACGAGAATTCTAGCGTATCCAGCCGCAACGCGGTGGATGTGGGTCATTTTGCCCTTTTTGCCATCGGCTTTTTCGCCGGGGCGGGCGGGGTGGTGCTTAACTCTGTGTGCATCGCGCTGACCGGGGTGTTCTTCATACTCTGGAGCCTGCTGTACTTCGTCGTGGCTGGTTGACGCGGGCCAGGCCCGCCAACGTCGGCGCGATTCTGTCCGCAAAACCCCCTTGCCAGCCGGGGTGACAGCATGTATTGTTCGACTTCGACCCAAACCGGCAAAAACAGGAATATCAGTTCTAACCAACAGTGGAGGCCTTTATGAAAAGAAATATAATACTCGCTACGATGTTGTTTGCGGCGGGATCCCTCATGGCGGCGGATCCCAAGGATGACGTGTCCAGCGCGGTCAAAAGTCTGGCCGACGGCGGCAATTACAGCTGGACCCAAACCATGGAAAACGCCGGCGGCGGCGGTTTCGGCAACGGAACTTCCGAAGGCAAAACCAAGGACGGCTTGATCTATACCTCGCGGACTTTTAATGACAACACCTTTGAGATTCTGGTCAAGGGCACCAACAGCGCCATGAACAACGGCCAGGATGGCTGGCAGACGGCCGCGGAAATAGCGGCGGCAGCCGAGGCCAACGGCGGCGGCGGCGGTGGCGGCGGCTTCCGGGGCGGCAACATGGCGCGGTTCGTGCGGACGCCCACCACCACGATCAAGGACGTGCTTGATGGTGTGAAGGAACTCAAACAAGACGGCGACGCCTATGTCGGCGACCTGACGGAAGATGGCGCCAAATCACTGGCGACGTTTGGCCGGCGCGGACGCGGCGGCGGCGGTGGCGGCGGATTCACTCCTCCCGAAGTCACGGATGCCAAGGGTTCAGTGAAGTTCTGGATCAAGGACGGCAAGCTCAGCCGATACCAGTACAAGGTCACCGGCAAGACCACGGATCGCGATGGCAACCCCATGGATATTGACCGGACCACAACGGTTGAAATCAAGGACGTTGGAACCACCAAGATCACCGTCCCCGACGACATTCTGAAAAAAATCGGCGGCTAATCCCCCGCCTGAAATAATCGGCCGCTCACCCGGAATTTGCGCGGGTGGGCGGCGTTTTTTTGGGCGCGTCCGAAATTCAATCCAATCAAATCAACATGAAAAGAATTCTTTTTCCCGTTGCCGCACTGTTGCTCGCGGTTTGCGGCCTGCCCGCCCAGGAATGGGCCAGGGCCCGGCTCGAGAAATCCCCGCGCCACGGCGAATGGGTGAAATTGAAACATGATGGCCGCGAGGTGGATTCGTTCATCACCTATCCCGAGGTCAAGGACAAGGCCACGGCGGTGGTGGTCATCCATGAGATATTCGGCCTGACGGACTGGGCGCGCGGCGCGACCGATCAGCTTGCCGAGGCCGGCTACATCGCCATCGCGCCGGACCTGCTTTCCGGCAAGGGCCCGCACGGAGGCGGGACGGAAGACGTGGGCGCCTCGGCCGTGGGAAAGGCCATCATGGCATTGCCGCCGGAGGAAATCACCGCCGATCTCAAGGCTGCGGTTGAATACGCCTCCAAATTGCCGTCCTGCAATGGCAAGGTTGTGGTAATGGGCTTTTGCTGGGGCGGCGGCCAGACGTTCCGCTTCGCCACGGACAACCCGGACATCAAAGCCGCGCTGACCTTTTACGGCCAGATTCCAACGGATACCAATGCGCTCGCACGCATCAATTGTCCGGTGTATGGTTTCTATGCTGAAAACGACGCGCGCATCTCCGCGTCCGTTCCGCGTGGCGTCGAGCAAATGAAGGCTGCCGGCAAGTTTTATGAGCCGGTCATTTATTCCGGCGCGGGCCACGGCTTCATGCGCGATGGCGAGGATCCAACGAGTGCAAATGCAAATCATGCTGCGAATGCAAAAGCGCGCGAAGACGCCTGGAAACGGGTGAAGGAAATACTCGCGAAGCTTTGATAGTATGGCCGGTTCACTTCCGGTTACGAGAAAATATCGGCAAGTCTCCGGGTCCCCCTTCCTTGGAGAAACGAAAGGAACCTCGTTGCACCAAGGTGATACAAACGCTTTGGCATTTCGGCTCCCTCGCCCCGCGTAGCGGGGAGAGGGATGGGGAGAGGGGATTGATCATTCGTCTTGTTCCAAATACTCTGGCTTTGGTGAATCCGAAACATAATGCCCGCCGGCTTCGGAGAAAGCAGACCGAGGAAGAAAAGCAACTTTGGCGCGCCCTCCGCGCCGGGCGGTTTGCGGGTTTCAAATTTCGCCGTCAACATCCGGCGGGCAAGTATTTTTTGGATTTTTATTGCGCCTTGGCAAAGCTGTCCGTGGAGTTGGATGGCTCTCAACATGGAATACCAAAAAATAGCCGGCATGATCAGGAGCGCGAACAATGGCTTCTTAACAATGACATTGAAGAATTGCGATTCTGGAATCATCAGTGGCAAAAAAATCCTGAGGGCGTCCTGCTGCAAATCTGGGACGCGCTGCATCGACGGACCGGCTGTGTGCAGGTGGTAAGGAAAACACACAATTTGCAATTTGTGCCACCAGATCCAAACAAATTAATTGAACAGCCCCTCTCCCCGGCCCTCTCCCCGCTCCAGAGTCGCGGGGCGAGGGAGAAGAATCGACCAGCTGGGGCCTAACCTCAGTCAAACGGCAGAGTCATTCATGACGCACACAATAAACCAACCCGCCTGCGATCCGGCGCTCTGGCTGCTGGATCCGCAGGTGATTTTTCTCAATCACGGTTCCTTTGGCGCGTGTCCGCGCGCGGTGCTGGACCGTCAGCGCGAATTCCGGGAGCGCATGGAACGTCAACCGGTCCAGTTTCTGCATCGCGAACTCGAGGGCCTGCTCGAAACCGCCCGCGGCGCGCTGGCGCAGTTTCTCGGCGCGGACCCCGCCAATCTTGTATTCGTGTCCAATGCGACCGAAGGCGTCAACACCGTGTTGCGCTCGCTCGAATTCAAACCGGGCGACGAATTGCTCGTCACCGACCAGGAATACAACGCCTGCCGCAACGCCCTGAATTTCACCGCCGCCCGCGCGGGTGCGACGGTGACCGTGGCCGAAGTTCCGTTTCCGCTCAAATCGCCTGATGACGTCGTTGCGGCCATTCTCAGCCGGGCGGGTCCACGCACGCGGCTGGCGTTGCTGGACCATGTCACCAGCCAGACGGGCATGGTGCTTCCCCTTGCGCGGCTCGTGAAAGAACTGGCCGCGCGTGGCATTGACACGCTGGTGGATGGCGCGCACGCGCCGGGAATGGTGCCGCTGAACATGCGGGAAATCGGCGCGGCGTATTACACCGGCAACTGCCACAAATGGCTGTGCGCCCCGAAGACCGCCGGGTTTTTGCATGTCCGCGCCGACCTTCAAAAATCCATCCATCCACTGTCCATCAGTCATGGCGCCAATTCGCCACGCTCGGATCGTTCACGCTTTGAACTGGAATTCGGCTGGACGGGAACGCTGGACCCGTCTGCGCGATTGTGCGTGGCGGAATCTTTGCATTACGTCGGCTCGCTGCTGGCCGGCGGCTGGCCGGAAATCATGGCCCGCAACCGTGACCTCGCGCTCGCCGCACGCGAACTGCTCTGCCGTGCGCTCCGCATCGAGGCGCCCTGCCCTGCTGAATGCATTGGTTCGCTGGCCGCTGTGCCGTTGCCGGACATGCCGGCGTCGGAAAAGCCCCTGCCACCGCTTTATCTGGATCCGCTCCAGAACCGGCTGCGCGAGAAACATGGGATCGAGGTGCCGATTTTATATTGGCCGGCATATCCGAAGCGGTTGCTCCGCATTTCCGCCCAGCTTTACAATTCACTGCCGCAATATGAATTGCTGGCGGGGGCGTTACAGGCCAAGCTTGGCTAATACCATGAGTGACAAAATCAAAATGCGCGATGGAGACACCATGCTGATTATGGTGAAGGACGGCTCGGTGATTCACTTCACCCCGAACATGAGTTGGCCGCACTCGGAGTTTGTCAAACGCACGACTGGCGAGCCACCTGCGGGCGCTTGGGTTGGGACGGTATCGAGGCTTGATGGCAAGATTGTAGCGATTAGCTCCAAGCACTTTTTCGGTTATCAGCTTCCTGGACCAGATTGGGTTCAGACCGCCGTTCAAGAGAGATTTGAGTGATTACCATGACGCCGCCTAACCATACGCTGTATCGAGCGGGTCTAAATCCAAATTTGGCACCACCTGTTCATTGGGCTATTTGACAGTCCTGCAGGTTGTGCTACCGTTGTTGGCGTCGGTGGAGAGACGGTTGTTTGGAACAGGAGGTTGGAACAACAACATTATGAATCAGACGAATGCATCGTGTTGGCGGTGGCTTGCAATTGGCCAGGCGTACCGCTTCGTACCGGCTGGTACCGCCTGGTACCGCCTGGTACCGCCTGGTATCGGATAAATTTTTTTCTCCGGGCCTTTCGGACAGCCAAAGCGACGGACGGCGAGGGTGCCAAGATTGTTTGCCGCGATTTGCAGGGCAGCACGATTTCTCATGATTTCTCAGCACGACCTCGCGGAGGTTTTTGTCTTATGCGTTTGAATTCAAACAGGTTAAGAATTATTTTAGAACGCGTTTTGCAAGGCGTTGATTTTTCGCCAGTTACGAGCGTTATTCACGATTTTTCACCCCATTTCTCGGCCATAACCGTATGATTTCTCGCCGGTTGCGCATTTATCATGGTTTAATTTTTTGGGTGAGGGGTGCGGAACTATCGAGCTTATACTTATAATATGCGGAAGGCGAAGCGCCGATCATCAGGACTGGGACGAAATTAAGATTACAATTATGAAGGGACTGAACGAATTGGCTGACAGATTGCCCAACTAGGGGCATGGTACGTGCTGTCCTTTTACTTTTATGAAAAATCGTCAACGGATTCGTCTTGTCGCGGGCATCGCCCTGGCTGTCGCGCTCACAGCTTCGGCCGTTCGTGCCGAGGACGCCACCAACCGGTACGCCGGCGACTTCTTTGCCTTTGAAGATCCCAAGCCCGTCCTCGCCGCCGCCGCGGACATCACCACCGCCAAATATCCCGATTGCGACGATGCGACGGTCGAGCAGCGCAGCGTGCGCCTGTTGCATCCGGACGGCACCGGCGAATGCCAGGACGAAACTTTCACCAAGGTGCTGACCGAAAAGGGCAAGCGCAACAACCGCACGATCGGCCTGAGTTTCATGCTCCCCTATTCACGCGAGGACGTGGTCCGGCTGGAAGTGATCAATCCGAGCGGCGAAGTGACGCCCGTGGACATCGCGGCCAATTCCAAGGAATCCATTGATGACAGCCAGATGTCCGAAAACATCTACGATACGAACAGCCGCGTGCTGCAAGTGAACATTCCCAAGGTCGAAATCGGCGACGTGGTCCATTCCATCGCGCGGCAGACCATTACACGCGCCTACATTCCCGGCGAATACGCGGAGGAAAGCGTGCTCGAGGGACGCGGATATATCCGCCATCTTTCCTATGAAGTCCGGACGCCGGCGGACCATCCGCTCAAGCGCATCGCCCTGCGCGATGAAATTCCCGGCACCGTGCATTCGACCACCGCGACGAACGCCGACGGCTCGGGCGATTACCGGTGGGAAGTGGCCAATGTGCCGCGCATGTTTGACGAGCCCTCCATGCCGCCGGACGATACGGTGTTGCAGCGCCTGTATGTCAGCACCCTGCCCGACTGGCAGGCCGTTTCGAAATGGTACTGGAACCTGAGCAAACCGCACCTGGAAGCCGAATCCCCGGAAATGAAAAGCACCGTGACCGCGCTCATTGCCGGCGCGCAGACCGACCAGGACAAGATCAAGGCGCTCTTCTATCACGTCTCCAAAAAGATCCGTTACATGGGCCTCACACCGGAGAAGGACTGGCCGGGCTTTGAGCCGCATGACGTCAAGC
>DATMLG010000457.1:0-3114 GCA_035570675.1 Verrucomicrobiia bacterium
CAGGGCATGCACGGCGATTGTTTCGACGCCGACAAACTGGCCGGACATGCGTTGGGCGCCACGTCGAGCCATCGCACGATTGTTCCGCCTCGCGAGTTATGGCCCCAACCCCCGCCGCCGCCGAAAGCGACATTGGGATGAGAATGCATCTAATATTGGTAGGGCCGTGCTCCTGCACGGCCGTCTGGTGCGGCACGCGGCTCTTGCCATTCGGCCGCGCAGGAGCGCGGCCCTACCATGACCTTCGCCAGCTTCGCATTCTTCGCGAGACTAAACGGCCTCAAAGTTTCCCTGCAAGATATCTCATTGGCAACCGTATAGGCCATGGAAGGGCATGAAGCCTTCACAAAATATGAACGAAACGGCCATTTTGGCTGCGCTGGTCCAGGGGAATATCCCGATGGTCCCCTTGACACAGTTAACGACCAGAGCGAAAGTCTGTGCGTAACAAGGAGATTATGAAAATAAAGCAAACCGCTACCATTGTTTCTTTTGCACTTTTAAGCGTAACTCTGGCCGAGGCGCAATATTATCCGCCTCCGCCGCCCAATGCTCCTCCCCCGCCGGGATACGTTCCGCCACCGGGTTACGCCCCTCCGCCGCCCGGATATTATGCGGCACCACCACCGCCGCCACCTTCGCCGTATTTCTACTTTCCGCCGGGCGCGGGTCCTTATTTTCGCGCCGGAATAGGGCCGTCCTTTTTCCAGGATGGAACGATGAAGGGATTCACCATTTCCCCCGGGTTCGCCGGGCCGGCCAACCAGAAGGTGAGTTACGATACCGGCGTAGCCTTTGATGCCGCCGCTGGCTACGCGTTCGATAGATATTTTGGCCTGGATTTCGAGACCGGCTACATCTGGGCGCAATTCAACAGCATCCAGAACTATCAGGTGAACGATTCTTCGATCGGGAACGTGCCGCTGCTGGTGAATGCCACGCTGTCCCTGCCGATCCCGCATACCAATATCGTCCCATACATCGGCGGCGGCGTGGGCGGAGCCATTTCGGAACTGGACGCGCATCATTTAACCGAACCTGTCAGCGGAAACTTTGCGGAAGGCAGCGAGTCGGACGCGGTCTTCGCCTACCAGGCGTTTGCCGGCGTGCGGTTCATGCTGGGTTCGCATGTTTCCCTGGGCGTGGGTTATAAATATTTTGCGACTGGCGACCCAACCTTTGATTATCCGCCCAGCCCGGATTTGGACATCAGCTTTAAAGGCGTGCGCACGCACTCGGTGCTGTTCACGCTCCAGTGTAATTTTTGAAAATGAGCGCGACCGTTATTTCAACGACTGCACATAGGCGACCAGCGCGTGGATCTCTTCCGGCTTTAATTTCCCTGCGAACGACGTCATTTGCCCCGCTTTTCCCTTGCGGATGCGGCTGGCAATTTGGTCATCCGTCCAGCCGAGGTCGTGCAGGTCAGGGCCATCGTCGCCGTGCGCATCCGCGCCGTGACAATGCGCGCAGTTCCGCAGGAACAACATGCGCCCGGCATCCGGAGCGGCGACAGGCGCATTCGTGGATTGTTGGACCGGCGGGTCCGATGGCCGCACCGGCGGGTCACTGGCCGCGAACTGTACGGACGCGACCAGCAACGCCACGGGCGCGGTCATGATAAATACGGGATGAATCTTCATGACCTCAGGCGAGCGTCGAGTCGACCACGGCGAGCGAGCTTTTGCCTTCGGTATAGTTGACGTCCGTGATGCCGAGGTAGTCGCGCAATTTTCCGGCCACGACCTTCATAGGGCCGGGCTTGGGCGCTTTGCCGGGTTCCGGTTGCGGAAAGGCGGTGGACATGGCGGTATGAAACGTCACGCGGCCCTCGACCTTTTTCATCGTTTGATGAATGTGGCCGTTGAGCACAGTGACGGAGCCGAAGCGTTTGAGATAACCGAGTGCCTGCGCGCCGTCGTCTGTGCCCCAGCCCCATTTGGGATAGACCGACCACAGCGGAATGTGCGCGAAGACGACGATGGGCGTGTCGGTGGACTTGTCCTTCAGATCGTCTTCCAGCCATTCGAGCTGGTCATCGCCCAGCGCGCCGAGGCCGTTTTGCTGGATGTTCACGACATTCACGAGGCCGACAAAATGAACGCCGTTGAAATCGAAGCTTTGCCAGCCTTGTCCTTTAGTGTTTTTGCCAAAGCGTTCGAGGTAAAGCTTTCCTTCGTCACCGGTCACGTCGTGTTCGCCGGGGACGTAGAAGATCTGTTGGGTCTTCACGCTTTTGAGCAACTGGTCGAGCGTGTCGAATTCGTCCGCTGCGGCGAGGTGCGTGAGGTCGCCGGTATGGAGGACAAAATCGGGCGGCTCGGGCAGCGCGTTGATGCGTGCAATGGCTTCCTTGAGCGTGCCGGCCACATCGGTGTTGACGCCATCCTTGTTGAAGCCGATGTGCGAGTCGCTGATTTGCACAAAGCTGAAGCTGCCTTTGCCACTGCCCATGTCCGCGGCGCGGGCACGTGCAGGCAACAGCGCCGAGCCGAGGAGGCCGCCGCTGACGGTCCAAAGCATGCCGGTTCCGGCCCAGGCCATGCATTCGAGAAAGCCGCGGCGGTCGAGGCCGTCTTTGTTATGGTCGTGTAAAATGAATTTTTCTTTTGTTTTCATGTCGATGATTTGCGGTTATTGATTGGTTACAGAAGTCCAGACTCGCGGAGGAAAAGATTATTCCGCCGGGAATAAAATCGTTCCCCGCGCAGTCTTAATGAGAATGGAAACAATGCGTGAGCGCCCCTGACCCACAGGCACAATTCGAGCAGGTTGTGATGCCGCACCTGGACGCGGCCTACAACCTGGCGCGCTGGCTGGCGGGGAACCACCATGACGCGGAGGACATTGTGCAGGAAGCGTGCGTGAGGGCGATGCGGTTTGGCAGCGGCTTTCGCGGCGGCAACAGCCGGTCGTGGCTGCTGGCGATTGTTCGGAACATGACTTATACGTGGCTGAAAAAGAACCGGCCGCAAACGATGGTTCCAATCAACGATGAAGATTTGGCTGAAATCGAAGATACCGGCGCGCCTGCGTTTGACAGCGCCGATGCGGGGTTCCTGCGCGCGGCGTTGGGGGAATTGCCGGCGGAATTTCGCGAAGCGATTGTCCTGC
>DATMLG010000458.1:0-4452 GCA_035570675.1 Verrucomicrobiia bacterium
TGACGGCAACAAATCCACCTTCGGCGACACGAGTGTTCTCACGACGGTGCCGAACCCGGATGATGTTTCCGCCTTTGGCGCGGTGCGTTCCAGCGACGGCGCGATGACGCTCATGGTGGTCAACAAGGACATCACCAACGCCTCGCCTTTCAACGCAACCATCACGAATTTCAATTCGACGGGCATCGCCCAGCGCTGGCAACTGACCAGCACCAGTGTCATCACCGCGCTTACGAACCTCCCGGTGACGAATGGAATTGTCAGCGACACGGTGCCGTCCCAAAGCATCACGCTCTACGTGCTCCCCGGCCTGCTCCCGTTCAGCCTGCAAAAACAGGCGGGCAGCAGTCCCCCGGGCCAGGTGAACCTCCAGCTCAACGGCCAGTCCGGGTTGACCTACATTGTGCAATCCTCCACGGACCTCGTCCACTGGACCCCGTACAGCACCAACAAGCTCGTCAGCAATTCCGTTCCATTTACCGTTTCGACAACCGGCGGCGGCGCGAAGTTCTATCGCGGCATGTTTGCGCCCTGACCGTTTGCGCCGGATTTTGCAGTCAAAAAAGTATTTGACACTTTTAGGGTCTTATATCATTGTATCCGTATTCGTTGATACAACGAATCTCATTAAGAGTGGTTGAGGGACTGGCCCGATGAAACCACGGCAACCGATTGAAGCGTGATCTTCAATGACCAGGTGCCAATTCCAGCCCGGACCGGCGGCGGTTCGGGGAAAGATGAGAAGAGTCACGCGATTGGCCTCTTCTCATCCCGGGAAGGGGTTTTTTATTCCCCTCAAATGCCGCGCGGCGGACAACCGCCCGGAAGCAGCGAAGCAATAAAAGATATTATGGATAAAAACGACGGTTTCATGAAGGCGCTCAAATGCCGCGAATGCGGCCGCGAATACGCGCTCACCGCCACGCACGTGTGCGAATTCGACTTCGGCCCGCTCGAAGTCGCCTACGATTACGAACGCATCAAGCGCTCGCTCACCCGCGCGGCCATCCAATCCCGGCCCCAGACCATGTGGCGCTATCGCGAATTGCTGCCTGTCGCGGGCGAACCCACCGTCGGCTTCGAGGTCGGTTACACGCCTCTCATCAAGGCCGACCGCCTCGCCAAGCGCCTGGGCATCCGCGAGCTTTGGATCAAGAACGACACCGTCAATTATCCCAGCCTGTCCTTCAAGGACCGCGTGGTCAGCGTCGCGCTGAGCCGTGCCCGCGAGCTCGGCTTCACCACCGTCGCCTGCGCCTCCACCGGCAATCTCGCCAACTCCGTCGCTGCCAATGCCGCCTCCGCCGGCCTCAAGGCCTACGTTTTCATCCCCACGGATCTCGAACAGTCCAAGATCGTCAATTCCCTCATCTACGGCGCGACAGTCGTCGGCATCAAGGGTCATTACGACGAAGTCAACCGCCTGTGCGCCGAGATCGCCGGCAAATACGGCTGGGCATTCGTCAATGTCAATATGCGCCCGTATTACGCCGAAGGCTCCAAGAGCATGGGCTTTGAAATCATGGAACAACTCGGCTGGCAGGTTCCGAAACATACCGTCGTCTGCATGGCGTCCGGTTCGCTGCTCACGAAAATTTATAAAAGCTACCAGGAATTTTCCAAGCTCGGCCTCGTGCCCGAAACACCGTTCAAGATTTACGGCGCGCAGGCGACCGGCTGTTCGCCCATCACCACCGCGCAAAAGGCCGGCCTGGATTTCTTCAAGCCGGTCAAGCCGAACACCATCGCCAAATCCCTGGCCATCGGCACGCCCGCCGACGGCTTCTACGCCCTGCGCGTGATGAAGGACACCGGCGGCGCGGGCGAGGACGTGACCGATGATGAGATCCGCGACGCCATCAAGCTGCTCGCCGAAACCGAGGGCATCTTTGCCGAGACCGCCGGCGGCGTGACCGTGGGCGTCGCCAAGAAACTCATTGCGTCCGGAAAAATTCCCGCCAATGATTCGGCCGTCCTCTGCGTCACCGGCAACGGCCTCAAGACGCTGGACGCCATCGCCGGCCACGTGGGCCATCCGCGCGAAATCAAGCCGAGCCTGCGCGAGTTCGAGGCCCTTCTGGCCACGGAAAACTTGGAACCCGCCAATACCTGATTTATGCCTAAAAAAATACGCATCCCCACCCCGCTCCGAAAACTGACCAATGGCGAGGAACTGGTTGAGGTCGACGCCATCAGCGTTGGCGCTGCCATCGTCGAACTCCAGTCGCGCTTTCCCGGCATCAAGGAACGCCTCGTGGATGACACCGGCGAGGTCCGCCGCTTCGTCAACGTCTACGTGAACGAAGAGGACATCCGCTTCCTCCAAAACCAGCAGACACCGTTGAAGGACGGCGACGAAGTCAGCATCATCCCCGCCATTGCGGGCGGTTAATCCAAACTTATTTCATCCATGCCTCCCAAGAAAAAGAAATCGGCCAAATCCAGCCCGGACAACACCAAGCAGCAGACCCGTTTGTGGCTCATGTATCCGCCCAAGCTGATTCAGCAGCCGCTCATCTGGCAGCTCACTCATAAATTCCCGGTGGTTGCGAACATCCGCCAGGCCAGTGTGAATGACGAAATCGGTGTCGTCTGCCTTGAACTCGACGGCAAACGCTCCGACATCAAGGGCGCCATCAAATGGCTCGAAAAAATCGGCGTCAGCGTCGAACCGGTGGAGATCAACGTCATCGAAAGTTAGACATCATGGCTGCTCCCCCTCCCAGCAATGAGCTGGTTCGTTGGGACGTGCCATTTGCTGAATGGGATGGTTTAAGCACCTGGGTGATAGCGGAAAGCGGTGACGATGCGTTTACAATCGTCGTAGCGCCTCTGAGCGCCTTACCTCCGATTGAAAACTATCCCAAATATCTCATCCGGTTCGAAAGCGTCATTACTTTACTGTGCCACGAGGAAGCATGTGTGCTGGATCGCGGCTATCCTCCGCGGCTACGGGGCGAGAAGAATTGGTTGCGGGCTTACCTATGGATTGGTTCACCATGGCTTCGCTCATCTCAAGGATGGGGAGACATCTTGGGAGGGAAGGAGTTCCACCATTATTTAATTTTTGGTGACGATTCCGTCATTGAAGTAATTTCTCCCGGCAAGGCTAGGATCGAGCGCGTCGACGCAAAAAGGTTTATTGAGGTTAAGCACGAGGTCTGAAAATCGGCAGCCTCTGGCGGAAAGACATCCCAATTATCTCTGGCAATTTGAGCCAATCGTGCTATTTCTGTTTCGTCATGGCACAACCAATCAAAGTCGTCTCAAAAATCCGGCTCCGGCAGTTCAACCCCTCCTACCACGAGGGTCTGGACAAGGATGAGACCCGCGACAAAACCGACAAGCTTTGCCGGCACATCGGGGAGTTGCAGCATCTGCTCTACGCCAACCAGTCCCATTCCGTCATTCTCCTATTCCAGGGCATGGACACCAGCGGCAAGGACGGCGCCAGCCGACGCGTTCTCGAATACGTCACCCCGTCCGGCGTCGAAACCACCAATTTCAAGGTCCCCTCCTCCGAGGAACTCGCCCACGATTACCTCTGGCGCATCCACAAGGCCGTCCCCCGCTACGGCAACATCGGCGTCTTCAACCGCTCGCAGTATGAGGACGTCCTCGTCGTGCGCGTCATGAAACTCCAGCCGCGTTCGGTCTGGTTCCGGCGCTACGAGCAGATCAACGCGTTCGAGAAATATCTTTTCCAAAACAACGTCATCCTCCTCAAGTTTTTTCTGCACATCAGCAAGGACGAACAGGCGCAACGATTGGAAGCCCGGCTCGACGATCCCGCGAAGAACTGGAAGTTTGAAACGAACGACATCAAGATGCGCGGCTACTGGAACGATTACCAGGGCGCCTACGCGGACGCCATCAACCATTGCAGCCCGGAGCATGCGCCGTGGCACATCGTGCCCGCCAACCACAAATGGTATCGGGATTACGTCGTTGCCCGCGCGGTCGTCAAGGCACTGGAGAAATTGCGAATGCACTGGCCGAAGCCGAAACAGGATTTGTCCAAGATCAAAATCAAGTGATGAGTGCGCGCTGCCCGGGCGCACCTGGATTTTGAACCGGCCGCAAATCTAGGGCTTCCAGTATGCCCGCCAGAACTGGGCCGAAGCTGAAATCGTGTTGGTCACGGTCATGGGGCTGGTGTTCAGCATATTGGTCGAAACCGGGCTCCAGGAGGCAAGGTTCGAAGAAGTCTCTACGACATACGGCGCGCCCGTCTGTCCCTGAAGCTGAAGGACCAGGCTGTTTCCTGAGGCCGACACGGCATGCAGCGACGGCGCCGCCGGCGGAATCGTGAATACCGTCATTGAATACGGCGGGAACGAATAGCTGAACGGGTTGCCAGACACCGGGGCGCTGGTCACCTGGACGTCCTGCAACGCGAGACTGAGGCTGTTCTTGGCGGCGTTGTCCTGGGTCATTCCGTAAGTGTACATC
>DATMLG010000459.1:0-7758 GCA_035570675.1 Verrucomicrobiia bacterium
CCAGGTGATTTCGTTCGAGGTCTTCGGCGAGCTATGGGCCAATCCGATTCCCGAGAAACTGTTCATCAAGACGCAAATCGACCTGGAAACAGGTTCATGCAGCCTGGGAGACAGCAGCCATGGATGAGCGGCTGCTCGAGCATTACAACAATGAACTCCGCCACGTGCGCGAAACCGCCGGCGAATTTGCGCGCGAGTTTCCCAAGATCGCGGGACGGCTCGCGCTGGACAAGGACGCCAAGGACATTTGCCCGGACCCGTATGTCGAACGGCTGCTGGAAGGATTCGCCTGGCTGGCGGCGCGCATCCACCTGAAGCTGGACGCGGAGTTTCCACGTTTCACCCAGTCTTTGCTGGAGACGGTTTATCCACATTTTCTGCCGCCCACGCCTTCGATGGCGGTCGTCCGTTTTGATCCCGAGGAAGGAGATGCCGCGCTGGCGGCGGGAGTGGTGATTCCGCGCGGAACACTGTTGCGGAGCAATTTGGGCAAGGGCGAGCGCACGGCCTGCACATTTCAAACGGCGCACCCGGTGCGGCTGCTGCCGATAAAGCTCGTGGAGGCGCGCTATTTCACGAGGGACCTGGTGCAGCTGAACCTGCCGGCGGGCGTGCCCGCCAAGGCCGCCATCCGGCTGCGTTTGCAGGTCGCGGCTGCTGTGCCATTCAAGGAAGTGCAGCTCGATCCGCTGGCATTCTTTTTGCGCGGCGCCGATGAGTTTCCGTCGTGGATCTATGAACAGATATTTGCGCGTAAGACGGCGCTGGTGCTGCAGGCGCCGGAGGATGGCGGGCGCACGCTCGGCGTGCTGCCGGCCAGGAGCATCAGGGCGCTGGGATTCGCCGGCCAGGAAGCCCTCCTACCCGCGACCTCGAGGAGTTTCGAAGGTTACCGGATGCTCCGCGAATACTTCGCCTTCCCGCAGCGTTACCGGTTTTTCGAACTGGGCGAAATGGCGGACGCGGTCAAATTGTGCAAGGGAAATCAGATCGACATCATCATCGCATTGAAGGACGTGGAGACGCGCCTGGAAGGCCGGCTGGACGCCTCTTATTTCGAGTTGTTCAGCACGCCCGCCCTGAACCTGTTTTCGAAGCAGCTTGATCGCATCGATCTTTCGCGCCAGTTTTCCGAGTTCCAGGTGGTGGCCGACCGCAATCGTCCGCTTGATTTTGAAGTTTTCGAGATCGAATCCGTCCGCGGTTACGGTTCCGAGCCCGGCCAGGAGCAGGAGTTCCGGCCGTTTTACCTGGCCAAGGACACAGACGTGGACACCGGCGCTTTTTACACGACGAACCGCGTGCCGCGGGTGCTGACGACCAAGGAAAAACAATTTGGGCGGCGTTCGAATTATGCGGGGACCGAGGTCTACCTGTCGCTGGTGGATGCAAACTCCGCGCCGTATCGGCCCGACCTGCGACAGCTTGGGGTCAAGGCGCTTTGCACCAACCGGCACCTGCCCATCCAGATGGCGGTGGGCCTGGGGCGCACGGATTTCACGATGGACCTCAGCGCGCCCGTCAAATCCATACGTTGTCTGGCCGGCCCCACATTGCCGGTTCCATCGCTGGCCGAGGGCCGGTTTTCGTGGCGGCTCATCAGCCATCTTTCCCTTAATTACCTTTCGTTGGTTGATTCGAAGACGGAGGGCGGGGCCGCGGGGCTCCGGGAGATGCTCAAGCTTTACAGCCAGCCGGGCGACCGCCAGATGGCGAGACAAATCGAGGGCGTGTTGAGCGTCCAATCGCGCCCGGTCTTGCGGCGGGTCACCGGGCCGGGGCCGATTACGTTCGCCCGCGGCCTGGAAATTACGGTCAATTTTGATGAAACGGCGCTGGAAGGGATCGGCGTGTTTATCATGGGCGCGGTGGTGGAACAATTCCTGGCGAAGTATGTGGCGCTGAATTCGTTCACCGAAACCGTCATCAGAACCCAGCAACGCGGGGAGATCATGCGATGGCCGACACGGATGGGAAAACGGCAGATTCTCTGATTGAAAAACTGGCGCAGGAGCCGTACGGATTTGATTTTTTCCGGGCGGTGCGGCTGGTGGAGAACCAGCGTCGCGATTTGCCGCGGGTGGGGGCGTCGCAATCGCCTGCCGAGGATCCGGTGCGCTTCTGCCAGAATCCTTCCCTGACATTTGCCCCCGCCGCGCTGGAGGCCTGGCTGACGGACAAAGGGGCCCCGGTGCCAAAACTGTTCCTGACCTTTTTCGGCCTCTGCGGGCCCAACGGGCCGCTGCCCCCGCATATCACCGAGTACGCGCACGAACGTCAGCTCAATTACGGCGACCGCACCATTCCGGCCTTCTTCAATATTTTCAACCACCGGCTGGCCAGTTTTTTTTACCGGGCCTGGGCGGTGAACCAGCAGGCGGTGGATCTGGACCGGCCGGAGGACCAGCGCTACGCGAAATTTATCGGGAGCTTTCTGGGCATCGGCATCGAGGCCCTGCAGGGACAGGATCCGGTGCCAGACGGGGCGAAGCTTTTTTTCGCCGGCCGGCTGGCGGCGCAGACGCGCAATGCCGAGGGGCTCGAGGCGCTCTTGCAGGATTATTTTGCGGTCAAGTCCGAGGTGCAAACATTTTTCGGCCAGTGGATTGACCTGCCGCCCGACAGCATTTGCCGGCTGGGCGAGTCGCCAGAATCCGGCAGCCTGGGATTGACGGCCATTTTGGGGTCAAGCATCTGGGATTGTCAGCTTGGTTTCCGCATCCGGCTCGGCCCGATGAAGTTCGCGGACTATGAGCGGATGCTGCCCTGCACGAAATCCTTCGAACGTCTGCAATGCTGGGTGGCCAATTATTGCGGCGACCAGTTCACCTGGGACATTCAGTTGGTGCTGGAAGCGGCCGAAGTGCCCGACACCTGCCTGGGGAAGGCGGGGCGGCTGGGCTGGACGACGTGGATGAAGACGAAGCCGCTCGACCATGACGCGGATGAATGCGTTCATGTGGGATCTGTTTCATGAAACACCCCGGGCTGGAATTTTTTGCTTTCATTGTAATGAACCCCGATCCCCAATGATGTATGGCTGAAATAAAACGCTCCACCCTTTTTGGCAAGCTCAACGCCGTCGGCTACAAGGCCGTCGAAGGCGCCACCATCTTCTGCAAAATGCGGGGCAATCCGTATGTCGAGACGGCCCACTGGTTGCATCAGTTGCTTCAGGCGCCCGACTCGGATGTGCATCGCATTTTCAAGCACTTTCAGTTGGACAGCTCGAAGTTCGCGGCGGACCTGATTGCCGCGCTCGACCGGCTGCCTCGCGGCGCGACGGCGATTTCAGATTTTTCGCCGGACATTCCCTCGGCCATCGAGCATGGGTGGGTGTACGGCACGCTGATGTTTGGCGATCTTCAGGTGCGCACCGGGCATCTTGTGGTGGGATTTTTGAACAGCGAACTGCGGCACAAATTCCTGGCCCTCTCACGCGAACTGTCGAAGATCAAACTGGAGACATTGACGGACAGCTTTGGGGCAATCGTCGGCGGTTCACCCGAGGACACCCTGCGCGCTTCCGACGGCACGGGCTTGAGCGCCGACGCCGCGCCGGGTGAGACCAGCGGCGCCATTGCCCCGGCGGCGATGGGAAAACAGGAAGCCCTCAAACGTTTTACCACGGACCTCACCGAGAAGGCGCGCAAGGGAGAGATTGATCCCATCATCGGCCGCGACGAGGAAATCCGGCAATGCGTGGACATCCTCATGCGGCGGCGGCAGAACAATCCCATTCTTACGGGCGAAGCCGGCGTGGGCAAGACCGCCGTCGTCGAGGGATTTGTGCAACGCATCCTGGCTGGCGACGTGCCGCCGGCGCTCAAGGATGTCATTGTGCTTTCGCTGGATGTGGGCCTGCTGCAGGCCGGGGCGAGCATGAAGGGAGAATTTGAGCAGCGGCTGCGCTCGGTGATTGATGAAGTCCAGGCTTCGCCGAAGCCGGTCATTTTGTTCATTGATGAAGCCCACACGCTGATGGGTGCAGGCGGCGGGGGCGGCGCCAGCGACGCGGCCAACCTTTTGAAACCGGCGCTGGCGCGCGGCACCCTGCGGACCATTGCAGCGACGACTTGGGATGAATACAAGCGGCACATCGAAAAGGACCCGGCGCTGACCCGGCGTTTTCAGGTGGTCAAGGTGGAGGAACCGGGCGAGGACAAATGCATCCGGATGATGCGCGCGGTGATGGTGCCGTTTGAAAAGCATCACAAGGTCCAGGTGCTCGATGAGGCCATTGACGCGGCGGTGCGGTTGTCACACCGGTACATTGCGGGCCGCCAGTTGCCGGACAAGGCGGTGAGTCTCATTGACACGGCGGCGGCGCGCGTGGCAGTGAGCCAGCACGCCGTGCCCCCGGAGGTGGATGACAGCCGCCGCCGCATCCAGGCACTGGATACCGAGCTGGAAATTTTGGGCCGGGAATCCGCGACTGGCAGCGACCATGCCCTGCGCGTCGCGGAGATCGGCGATTTGCTGGCCAAGGAGAAAGAAACGCTGGCCAAGCTGGAAAAGCATTGGAACGAAGAGAAGGCGCACGTTGCAAAGATTTTGGAGTTGCGCGCAAAACTGCGGGCGGCCGGTTCGACCATCGAGGGCAAGCCCAACGAGATGCAGCCGGCGGACCCGAAGAATTCCATTACCGCGGAGGAGCGGGACAAATTGCTGGCGGAATTGAAACAGCTTCAGGAAAAGTTGAAAGAATTTCAGGGCGAATCACCGTTGATTTTTCCGAGCGTGGACGCGGGGGCGATTGCAAGCGTCGTGGCCGACTGGACGGGCATTCCGGTCGGCCGGATGGTGAAAAACGAAATCGAGCAGGTCTTGGGGCTGGCCGATGTGCTGGAACGACGGGTCATTGGGCAGCGGCATGCGCTGGAACTGGTGGCGAAACGCATTCAAACCAGCCGCGCGCGGCTGGACAATCCGAACCGGCCGGTGGGTGTTTTCATGCTGGTCGGGCCGAGTGGGACGGGCAAGACGGAGACGGCGCTTACGCTGTCGGAGGCGCTGTACGGCGGGGAGCAGAACATGATTTCGATCAACATGAGCGAATTTCAGGAGGCGCACACGGTCAGCACGCTCAAGGGTTCGCCTCCCGGTTACGTGGGTTATGGCGAGGGCGGGGTGCTCACGGAAGCGGTCCGGCGGCGGCCGTACAGTGTGGTGCTTTTGGATGAGGTGGAAAAGGCGCATCCGGACGTGCACGAGATTTTCTTTCAGGTGTTCGACAAGGGCTGGATGGAGGACGCCGAGGGACGTTACATTGACTTCAAGAACACGATCATCCTGCTGACGAGCAATGCGTCGCAGGACGTGATCATCAACATGTGCAAGGACCCGGACTTGATGCCGACGGCGGAGGGCCTGGAAAAGGCGATGCGCGGGCCGTTGACGAAAGTGTTTCCCGACGCGCTGCTCAACCGGCTGGTGGTGGTGCCGTATTATCCCATCAGCAAGGAGGTCTTGGAACGGATCATCAAGCTGAACCTGGAGCGGGTTGGGAAGCGCGTGCGCGAGAGCCACAAGGTGCCGTTTACCTATGACCCGGACGTGCCGGTGTTGATCGGGCAGCGTTGCACGGAACTGGAGCGCGGCGCGCGCATGGTGGAGGCGCTGATCACCAACACGCTGCTGCCGGAGATCGGGCGGGAGATTTTGAACCGGCTGGTCAGCGGGACGCCGGCGAAGAGGGTGCATGTCAGCACGGCGGATGGAAAATTCAAGTTTGCCTATGATTAAAATTTTGACATTGAACGGGGCGGGGGACGTGAATTTTGGTTCACGCGCCAGATTCGGATTGCGAGCGTTATTGATGAAGTGTATAATCGGGTGGATTTGCGATTGAACCGCGCATCATGCCTTCGACCTTGACCCAAAAGAACCGCCGCCTCGGCTTCAAGACCGAGCAGGGCGATGACGCGCTGCTGGTGACCCACGCCGTGATCAAGGAACAACTGGGCCGGTTGTTTCAGATCGAGGTGGAACTGGCCGCGGAGGACACCGCGCTGGATTTCAATTCACTGGTTGGGAGTTCAGCCACGGTGTGGATGGAGCGGCCCGACGGCAACAAGCGTTACTTCAACGGGCTCATCAGCCGGTTCGCGCAGCCGTCGCACGAGGGCCGGCTGGCGCGCTACAAGGCGACGCTGGTGCCGTGGCCGTGGTTTCTGACGCGCACGGCGGACTGCCGCATTTTTCAAAACAAGACGGCCCCGGACATCATCGAGGATGTCTTCAAGGGGCACAGCTTCAACGACTACAAACTGGACCTGACAGAAACCTACCGGGAGCGCGAGTACTGCGTGCAATACCGGGAATCGGATTTTAATTTTGTCAGCCGGTTGATGGAGCAGGAGGGAATTTATTATTACTTCGAGCATGAGGACGGCAAACACACAATGGTGCTGACGGATGCCGCGTCGTCCCACTCGGCGTATGACAGCTACAGCAGCATCGACTACCGTCCGCGCACGCATGCCGGCGAGGAGAATGATGAAAACATCACAGACTGGGTGGTGGAAATGGAAGTGCAGACGGGGGCTTACGTGACGGGCGAGTTCAACTTCAAAACTCCGAACGCACCGATCGTCACCAACGACAGCATTTCCCGGTCGCATCCTCATTCGTCCTATGAAGTGTTCGATTATCCGGGCGAATTTGATGAACGCAGCGACGGGGAGACGTATGCGAAAAGGCGCATCGAGGAATTGCAGGCGCAGCACGAAATTATCCACGGCCAGGCGACCTCGCGCGGCATTGCCGCCGGATACAAGTTCACCCTGGAAGGACATCCGCGAAACGACCAGAACGAGAGTTACCTGGTGACGGCGGCGACTTTCAAGCTTAACAGCGGTGAGTTCGAGTCAGGAGCCAAGCCCAAGAACGAGGAGTTTTACACGTGCAATTTCACGGCGATGCCCGCTTCAGAACAATTTCGTTCGACGCGACATGCGCGCAAGACATTGATCAGCGGACCGCAGACGGCGATGGTGGTCGGAACGAGCGGCGAGGAAGTGGACACGGACGAATATGGCCGGGTGAAGGTGCAGTTTCACTGGGACCGCCAGGGGCAGTCGGACGAGAATTCGTCTTGCTGGGTGCGGGTTTCGCATCCATCGGCGGGCAAGGGCTGGGGGGGCATTAGCCTGCCACGCATCGGCCAGGAGGTCATCGTGGAATTTCTGGAAGGCGACCCGGACCGGCCGATCATCACCGGACGGGTTTACAATGCCAGCGCCACCGTCCCCTATGCGTTGCCGGACAACAAGACGGTGTCCACCTTCATGTCGAATTCGAGCAAGGGCGGGGACGGTTACAACGAGTTTCGAATTGAGGACAAAAAGGATTCGGAGAAGATTTATCTGCACGGCGAGAAGGACCATGATGTCCGCATCAAGAACGACACCAAGGAATGGGTCGGAAACGACCGGCATTTGATCGTCAAAAACGACCAGCTCGAAAAGGTGGAGGGTGATCATCATTCGGAGGTGAAGGGCGAGGCGCGGCTGAAGATTGAAGGGAAATTCGGCGAGACCATCAGCGGCGACCACCTGGCGGCCGTCAAGGGCGCCGACAATCTGGCGGTGACGGGCGACCAGAAGGTCAAGGTGGACGGCGACGTGAACTTGAAGGGCGGGCAGGACCTGAACACCGATATCGGACAGAAAGTTTCCGTCAAGGCGGGAACGGACATCCACCTGAAGGCCGGAGCGACCTACGCGATGGAAGCGGCCACCACGGTGCACATCAAGG
>DATMLG010000460.1:0-3792 GCA_035570675.1 Verrucomicrobiia bacterium
CCGGTATTGATCGAAGGGGGCGATACCGCCGGGTACGAGCACTTTCGTCAGTCCGCCATCGCCCATTTCAGCGGCGCCAAATATCCGTTTGCCGACCGCATCGTCAAAATCAGCCTTCTGCTGCCGGCCAACGACCAGCTCTTGAAGGCCCTGGAGCCGCAGGTGGACATCGCCGCGCAATCCATCAGCACCAATGCGGACGCCAATACCGATATTTTTCAGGCGGCATGGCGTTCTGTTTCGCTGGCTTTGATGGAATATCGCCGCGGCAATTTTGAAAAAGCGGCCGACTGGTGCCACCAGAGCCTGAATTATCCCGAAAACATCCTCCCCCGAACCGCCACCGCCCGCACGTTGCTCGCCATGTCCGAGCAAAAGCTTGGCAACACCGGCGAGGCCCGTTCGCAATTACAACAGGCCCGCGAAATCGTTGACAACAAATTCAAAAGCCAGCTCGACCTGGGCAATCCCACGCAAGGCTTTTGGTTCGACTGGCTTTTTGCCCGCATCCTTTTAAAAGAGGCGACGGAATTAATCGACGGAAACCCCAAAGCCGTTCAACTTCACTAGACGGGTCTGAAGTCGGCTTTGATATCTGCTAAGTCATTGGTATTTAGGTAGTTGTTTCCAAACGCGCAGGTGCTGGTCGGGCGTTTAAGGCCGTTTTACGCGCATTCCAAGCATAAATTATAATCTTATGTCGGGTTTGTGCGGCAAACGACGCATTACTGAGCATAAGCCTGTAATATGCCAATAGAATCATCTGTTCTTCAGCTAAGTTCTATCTCCCGGAAAGCGCGTCTCAAGGCGTTCACATTGATCGAATTGTTGGTGGTCATTGCGATCATTGGGATTCTGGCCGCATTGCTTTTGCCGGTCCTGGCGGCCGCCAAGCAGAGGGCGCTTCGGGCCGGCTGCGAGAGCAACATGCATCAAATTGGAGTCGCCATCCAAATCTATTGCGGGGACAACAGCGATAAACTGCCCGACTTAAGGTATCCGCCATTTACTCCATTTACTACTACGCCCCCTACTGTGATTGGACGTTGGCCATGGGACATGTCCACCAATTTTATCAGCACGATGATGCTTAACGGGCTGAGCCAGAACGTGTTCTACTGCCCGGCCAATGCTGCTTTCGATTGCACCAATACGTGGGATTTCGATCCTACTTTTCGTATCACCGGCTACGTTTGGCTGCTGCCCGGTTCTGGCGCGAACATGGGTGCCCCAGCAAACGTGGCCGAAACGCCTTATTGGAAAACAAACATATTGGTTGTACCCGCAGTTGGAGGCGTGGGCGGTCAGAATCCGTCCACGGCTGAAGTGGTGGTGGATGACGTGATTCAGGACGTTAATAATGGCGCTTGGGCTCCCATACCGCTTGGCGGTCTTCCGGCCAGCATCGTCCAGCGCACCAGTCATTTGGCAGGCAAGCTGCCGGCGGGAGGAAACATCCTGTTTGAAGACAGCCATGTCGAGTGGCGGCGATTTAATGTGATGGAGCCGAACCCCAGGACCACTGACGGCAAACACTTTGGCGGCACCGCAACCGTTCCGGCTTTTCTTTTTTAACCACCAGAAATCGCGCGGCGACCCCGACTTTCCAACTCCATACCAAACCAACCCCACACCAAAAAAGGCAGCAGCATATGAAACTCAAAAAGATAAGTTACGCAGCTTGCGTAGTTCTGACATTGTGCCTGATTCACAAAGCCTCAGCGTTTCCAGATTTCCTCTGGACTGATGCCACCGGCAACAACCTGTGGAACGTCCCAAACAACTGGACAAACCTGGACAACGCCACCAACGGGCTGCCGGAGAACGACCCCAGTCAGTCCGGAGCCGTCCAGGTTGATCCGGTCAACGGTTCGTCCGTATGCATCATCCCGGCGGGATATACGGTTGACATCGGTTATGAGACCCCGGGCGCCCCTCTTTACAATACAATCTTCGGCCCGGAGAACGGAGAAAGCCTCAATATTTTCGGCACCTTGGAATACAACTGGACAATTGCCCCGTATTCGCCCAATCCGGCGGTGCGCAGCATCATCAACATGTACAGCGGTTCATTCATGACCACCCAGGGCGCGTCCATCAATCTTGGCGATGCCTGGTGGTCCGGGATTCAGTTCGGATGTCATTCGACGATGAACATGTACGGCAATTCCTTGTATCTCAGCACCAACGGAGCCGGAATCTGGTTCGGCGCCCACTTGAACATTTATGATACTTCAACCTTCGCGATCAGTTCCAATGGTTATGTCAACATGAGTGTTGCCTTTGGCGAATCTGACGGCACCCGGTCCCTGAATGTCGCCGGCGGCACATTGGTTCTGCCGGAAGGCAACATTACCGGTGGAAATTCGGGATCGGCAGCGAGCTGGATCACCAGGGGCATCCTTCGGGCGTACGGCAAGGGCTATGACACAAATGACTTGAGCATCACTGACAATGGCTTCGACACCATCGTGACCGCGACCCCCCTCGGCGGCTCGTTGGCACGTGTTTATTTCCAGCCACTGCTGATGAGCACTGTGAACGTGGGCACCGTCCAGCAGGCGACGCTGGTTGGCGATTATCCGGCAGTCAGCGGAGTTCTTTTGAGTTCCTCGGAGCCCGGTTTGAGCCCGACGAGTTTTACGCATCCGGTTTATGCCTCAAGCAATCCCAGCGTGGCGACCGTGGACACGAACGGAGTTGTGACCGCCGTGGGACTGGGAAGCTCGAAATTGACGGCAACGGTCGGCGCGTTCACCAGCACCAACAGTGTCACAATCACCGTGGCCCCGGTCATTCCCGGCCTCACGCACGAGTATAAGTTCAGTGAATCGCCGGGCAGCACCACCACCGCGGATGCCATCGGCGGCGCGCCGGGCACGCTCAATGGCGATGCCACCTTCACCGGATCCGGACAGCTTGTGTTGAGCGGAAATACAAATTCTTCCGTGACCCTGCCCGCGGGAATTCTCAGCAATTACAACCAGGTGACCATTGAGGCCTGGGTCACCTTCCCGGGGGCCATCAACGCCTTTGCGAATCTCTTCGCCTTTGGCAATACGGACCTGAGCAGCCCGCTCTCGGCCACGTATGGTCAGGGCGAGAATTACCTCACCTTTTCACCCCATACCGGCGGTTTGACCACGCAGGCCAACTTCGGCCAGGGTCTTCCCGGAAATCAGGGCGAATTGGATGCCGTGGCTGCCGGGGTGCTGGACAACCAGACCAACGTGCATGTTGTCGTGG
Organism: Verrucomicrobiia bacterium; assembly: GCA_035570675.1. Lineage (GTDB taxonomy): Bacteria > Verrucomicrobiota > Verrucomicrobiia > Limisphaerales > Pedosphaeraceae > DATMLG01. The sequence continues at coordinate 3,247 of DATMLG010000460.1, forward strand.
TTTACAATCCGTATGCCGGCTCGGAATCCATCTATCTGAATGGCGCGCTGGCCGCGTCCCAGACCATGTTCAACACCTTGACGGATCCGGTTGCTTTCGTCGGGCCGACTTATACCAACGGAACCATCATTCCCATCACCCTCGGTGCTGACCCGCTCAACTACATCGGTCAGTCACTCTACACCACCGACCCCGGGCTGCTCGCCAAGGTTGACGAGTTCCGCATTTACAACAACGCGCTCACCGCGGCTCAGATCGCGGCGGATCACGCCCTCGGGCCGAATCAATTCATCGGCACCAGCCTGAATGTGTCGCTCGCCGCGTCCACCTCAGGCGCCAATACCGTCCTCAAATGGCCCACGACTTCGGCGCTGGTGTCCCTCGTGTCCTCGCCGGTGCTCGGTTCCGGGGCCGTATGGACTCCGGTGTCCACCAGCGCGTTGACCACGGATGGCAGCGGTCATTATCAAATCACTGTTCCGGCAACTGGCACAGCGCGGTTTTTCCGGCTGCAACAATGACAGGTTATTTTCCGATAGCGGCGGC
>DATMLG010000461.1:0-8479 GCA_035570675.1 Verrucomicrobiia bacterium
CGGCCAGGAGGGCGGTTTTTATTTCCTGCTGATGGAATTCGTGGATGGCGTGAATCTCCGGCAGCTTCTGCGCGCGCGCAAGCTCACGCCGGAGGAGGCGCTGGCCATCGTGCCGCCGCTGTGCGACGCGCTGCAATTCGCCCACGAACGGGGCATCGTCCACCGTGACATCAAACCGGAGAACCTGCTGCTCGACAAATCGGGCCGCGTGAAGGTTGCCGATTTTGGCATCGCCAAAATGCTCGGCGCGGACGGCGGCGGGAGGGGAGGGGAATCTGTCGCGTCCGCGGACGCCACGCAAAACGCCCTGGGCACGCCCGGTTACAGCGCCCCCGAACAGAAATCCGATCCCCGCCGCGTGGACAGCCGTGCGGACATTTATTCATTGGGCGTTGTCTTCTACGAAATGCTCACCGGCGAACTGCCCGGCAATCGAATCGAAGCGCCTTCAAGGAAGGTGCAGATTGACGTGCGCCTGGATGAAGTCGTCATGCGCGCCCTCGAAAAAGCTCCCGGCTTGCGTTGGCAAACGGCAGCGGATTTGCGGACGCAGGTGGAGGCCATCACCGGTTCGCCGGGCGCGGCTTGTCCACCCGCCAAAAATCTCGAGCTGGACAAGGTTCGCGGCCAAATCGTCGTATGGGGCATCGCTTTGGCACTGGTATGCATGGAAACAGCCCTTTCCTACGGCTGGGTCATCAGGATTTGGGCGATCCTCATGTTGGCAGTCACCGCCACGCTGACGCTGGGTTTTAGAGACAACTTGAAGATGCTTCAGCTCGCAATCCGGCTGATTGCGATTGATGGCGTCGTCGTAATATGCACCTTCTTCTGGTTTGTATTCAAAACACCGACACTGCCCACGTCCTGGTTTTTCACCATTGTTTTGGGATGTCTCAATGGCATCGGATATTGCCTTTTGGGTTGGGCCAAGGCAAACGAACTGAATGCGGTCATTCATCATTCCCCACCCCCCGTGGCCTCCCGGCTCAACCGCTGGTTTAAGAAACATTTTCTCAAACAACTGGCGGCCACATATGTCGTCCTCGTGACCATCCAGATGTTTTTCCTGGAGCCATTCAGGGCGCAGACTGATTTCGCCGCGCCGGAAATTCCCCGCGGCAGCCAGTTCCTCGTCTGGAAATTTTCACGCCATTTTGTGCCCGGCGACCTCATCGCCTACCGGCTTGATGGAGGAGAAAGTGTGGGCCGGGTGGTCGGCGCCGAAGACGGAGATTTCTCGGTAAATAGAAATGGCAAGCCGGACGCCTCCGTGCCGGCCGCCAACATCCTGGGAAAAGTGGTCAGTGTTTATTGGCGAGCATCGAATGACTCCTCGCCCGTCACCCTGCATCCCAATAACGACGGTGGGCCGGGCCATTTCAGCAACACCGACCACGACATCAACGCCCGCGCCGTGTCTCTGCGCGTGCTCATGTCCTATGCCTACGGCCCGTCCACCCCCTATCTTCACTGGAGCGGAAACCGGGTCATTCTCCCGCCCGATGTTTCCAATGATACGTTCGACTTTCAACTCACCGCTTCTGATCATCCCCAGGAAACTTTGCAGGCGGAGATCAAAAAGCAACTTGGCCTGGTCGCCCATCACGAATTGCGCGATGCCGATGTCCTGGTCCTGGAAGTTTCAAATCCCGATGTGATCGGCTCGCAAACCGCCAAAGAAGACAACGGTTCCGATTCACGCCTCGGTCGCGGCAAATTCGAGTTCACCGATGAACCCATCGGCGACCTGGGTGATTATTTGGAGGATTGCCTGGGCAAACCCGTTGTCAACGGGACGGGATTGGATCAGAAATACAGCGGCAGTTTGAAATGGAAGCCTCAATCCGACAAGACGGCCGAACTGAAGGAAATCCAGGGCGCCCTTTCCGACCAGCTCGGGCTCGAACTGGTTCCCGGCCGCCAGCCCGTTGAATTCCTGGTCGTGGAAAGGATGAAATGAAGCAACGCCTGTCCATTATTATCGCTTTTGTGCTTCTGATAACGGCAATTGTCACCCTTGAATGCCAGTTGCGATGCACGCAAATGGAATTGCAAGGCTCGGCTGAGGTTGGGAATCAACTGTGCCTTGCCATCCAGCGCTTGACTGCTCGTCAACAGGCCGTCCAAAAGACGCCCATAAGGGGGTCAGTTAATAAGATTGTCGCATTGCCCCACCAGCCCTGAACCGAGAGCCCGGTCGTCGTCACTTCAGCGCGTAATTCTCACCTTCGATGCGACGCGCCCTGTTTTGGCCGTGATTGACCCACAATAATGCTGGCAATCGAGCTTGATTGGGTATTTATTTTGGGCACCCAAATCAAACCGACGGGCCAACCAAAAGCCACCACCGTGAAAACAAAAACCGCGCTCGCAGTCCTCAGCCTGCTTATGGCCCTCACCGCCGCCCAGGCGCAGCGGTTGGAAATATCGCCCAATTACGGCTACCGCTTTGGCGGTGATGTGCAGAATTCGCTCACCGGCCAGACGTACGATCTCAAGGACGCGCCGACCTACGGCTTGACGCTCGATTTTTCCCCGGAGCCGGATTCGGGCGGGAAATTCGAACTGATGTGGAGCCGGCAGGACAGCAGCGTCAACCTGCAAGGCCTGGGCGGGGTGGGCAAGGTGGATCTGACCATTGACGAGATTCAGATTGGCGGCAGCATGGAGACGGGCGGCAAGCATCTCCGCGAATATCTCTCGCTGCTGGTCGGGGCCACGTATTACTCGCCGGAAGGTTACGACAATGACCTCAGGTTCAGCGCGGGGCTGGGAGGCGGACTGAAGTATTTCTTCACGCCCAACATTGCCCTGCGGGCGGACCTGCGCGGTTTCTGCACGTTCATAGACACGTCGAGCGCCTTCATTTCCCACGGCGGCACGACCTTGGTTGCCTTCAGCGGCTCCACCATCTGGCAGGGACAGGCCACGCTGGGCGTGAGCATCGCATTCTGACGCGCGTAAAAGTAAAAGAGTCAGGGGTCGGGGATGCATAACGGCATATTTTTGCCGTTTCTGTGCCTCCGTGTGCTTCGGTGATTCATCCACATTTCTGTTAACCCTGTCAAAAATCCGTGTCGGTCCGCGCCATCTGTGGTAAAAAATCAAAAAGGTGTTAGGAATTACGTATGGAAATCAAAAGAAGCGGCTCACAGCCTTCCAACAAGGGCCCGGCTGATTGGTTCACCGGGACGGTGCGCATTGACCCTCTGTTTCAAACCACCGCCCCGGCACGCGCGGTCGGCGCCAGCGTCACCTTTGAACCCGGCGCTCGCACTGCCTGGCACACGCATCCGCTGGGTCAGACCTTGATCGTCACCGCCGGTTGCGGCCGGGTGCAGCGCGAGGGTGGTCCGATTGAAGAAATCCGTCCCGGCGATGTGGTGTGGTTCCCGCCGGGAGAGAAGCACTGGCATGGCGCTGCGCCAACCACGGCCATGTCGCACATTGCCATTCAGGAAAACCTCGACGGCAAGGTCGTTGATTGGATGGAAAAGGTCACCGACGAACAATATCGGAGCTGAACAACGCAAAACAGAAAGGTTTCAAAATGCAAAAGCGCAAACTTGGAAAAAGCAATCTGGAAGTCTCCGCCATGGGGCTCGGCTGCATGGGAATGAGTTTTTCCTACGGGCCACCCAAGGACAAACAGGAGATGACGACACTTCTTCGGGACGCCGTCGAACGCGGCGTCACCTTCTTCGATACCGCCGAGGTTTACGGCCCGTTCACCAATGAGGAACTCGTGGGCGAAGCTCTCGCCCCGTTCCGCAAGCAGTTGGTGATCGCCACGAAGTTTGGGTTCGACCTCAGCGGGCCCGACACGCGGCCCGGCGCGCCGGGCCTGAACAGCCAGCCCGCGCATATCAAGCAGGCCGTCGAAGGCTCGCTCAAGCGGCTCAAGGTTGAGGTGATTGATTTGCTCTATCAGCATCGCGTTGACCCGAACGTGCCCATCGAAGACGTGGCGGGGACCGTGAAGGAGTTGATTCAAGCAGGCAAGGTCAGGCACTTCGGCCTTTCTGAAGCCGGCGTGAAAACCATCCGCCGCGCCCATGCTGTCCTGCCGCTCACCGCCCTCCAGAGCGAATATTCGCTGTGGACGCGAACCCCGGAGAAGGAAGTGATACCGACCCTCGAGGAGCTTGGCATCGGCTTTGTTCCCTACAGTCCGTTGGGCAAGGGTTTTCTTACGGGCGCCATGAACGAGAACACCAAACTCGACAGCACCGACTTCCGCAGCACGCTTCCGCGCTTTACGCCCGAAGCAATGAAGGCGAATCAGGCCTTGATCGACCTGCTCGGCAGCATCGCCCAACGAAAAAAAGCGACGCCCGCCCAGATCGCACTGGCATGGCTGCTCGCGCAAAAACCATGGATCGTTCCCATCCCCGGCACCACGAAACTACATCGCCTGGACGAGAACATCGGGGCCGTTGCCGTTGAACTCACATCCGACGACCTTCGCGAAATCGAAAGCGCGGCTTCAAAGATCACGGTGCAAGGTGCCCGGTATCCCGAAAAACTGGAACAAATGACCGGCCGCTGAGCGTGTCGTCAATGGGCAGTTGGCGGCAAGATGCCAAGAATGGCCACGACAATGATGATGAACGCGGTGAGAAAGAGCTCCACCTGAACATTGAATTGCAACTGCGCCACGGAGGACGACTGTTCTGCAGACGACGACGCATTTGAGGCCAAACGCGGTTTCAGCCGCAAAAGATTCACCGCGCCGATGGCCACCGCAAACAGGAAGAGCAGGATTTTAAGCAGGAGGAACCGGCCGTAAGTTTGTTCAAACAGATTCGAAAAAGAACCGACCAGATAACAGGCATTGACCAGACCTGTGATTGTCAGCAGCGCGACGCTGCCAAGGCTGATGGCTGAAAAACGGCGAACAAGCGTGGCGATGGCCGGCCAGTCCACCGGATCGGGAGTCTTTCTCAATCTGCGCAAGACCAGGGCAAACGGCAGCAATCCCATCGGCCAGAACGCGGCAACAAGCAAATGCAAAGTATCGGCTAACAGATGCCAGCCCGAACCTTCCAGCGCGTGTCCGGCCCAGGCCAGGCTGCCGGTCAACAGGCCGCCAAGGAGCAGTTGAACCCAGACCAGTGATTGTTGAAACGCGGTTTGCGTTTTGAAAAAATAAATGAGCACGCCCGCGGTCATGGCGGTCAGCCAGAAAATCAATCGGAGCTTCCAGACCATTCCGAATTGCGTTTGGTCCCAAATCGTATTCAAAATCTCGGGTTGGATTGCCTGCCCCAGGGGCAGTCCGCTCATCGTCACCGCAACCAGCACATACCAGGCAAGTCCCGATAGCAGAATGATGGGCAGCAGAATCAGGCCGGACGATTGGATTCGCGCTTGCCAGTAATCGGCCGCTTCCGTCCTGGCATTTCCAAAGATCGAGGCCGCCACGAAGCGGTCAAAGGCAAAAATGCCAAGAAAAAGCAGGCATGCGCCGAAATGAACGGCCCGCGCGAGAATAAAAAATTCCGTCGTCATGCCTGCTTTTGCACCCAGCTATTTGATGGTGAACTCGAAATGGCCCTGCGTTTTATGCGTGTCCACCGAAACGACATGCCAGGCCACCGTGTAAACGCCCGCCGGAAGTTCCGGCACCGAAACAACCAGCAACGATTTGTCCTTGGAATCAAGATGCGCGTCCTTCTTGTCCACTTCCTTTCCCTGCGCGTCCGTCACTTGAAGGGAACTGAAGGCCGGTTCCAGTTCCTGGGTGAACCAGATTTTGACCTCCGCCGGGGCTTTTGCGACGGCGCTTCCGACTTTCGGCTCGGCATGATCCAAAAACGCATGCGCCCACGCCTGGGATTGCAAAGACAGAAACAAAATACCGGCCAGACACCAGAGTTGGATCGAATTCTTTTTCATAATTTTGAACAGGTTGAGTTTTTATTTTCCGATGAGCGGATGGCCGAACACTGCCGGCCAGATGTCGTCAATGAAGATTTGCAGTTGAATAACCGCGCCGACTTCACGGCCGGTCAGGCGGTTGGCCGGGATGATCGCTTCGGCGCCAATCTGGAAGTATCTGCTTTCGTAAAGAACGCCCGGATTGATGGTGCCCGTGGTGCCGCCGCCGCCGCGGTTCACCGGCGATGTGAATGAAAACTCCACCAGCGGAATCATGTCCTTGAACGGCGCTCTTATGCCGACGTCCTTCACCTGCGATTGCAGGTAGGGCACGCTGTATTCCAGGGCCATGCCCCATTGCAGATTGTTGGGGTCCGCGCTGGTGGGCAAATCCACGCCGATCGTGCCGGTGAGCGCGAACGGCCGCGCGAATTTCAGCCCGTCAGGCAGGTCTCCGAAACCTTTGCCGACATAAATGGTCGGCGTGAAGGTGCTGGTCGAATCGGCGCCGACGAGCTTGCTGCCCGTCCCGCCCATTTCCCATTCGCCGCCGATGGAAAAAATCGCCTCGTGCTCGTCGTTTTGCCAGGCCTGATATTTCGCGCTAAGCACAAAATTATCAAAACCGCTGGCGGGCTGCAGGTCATCGGGTTTTTGGTAGAGGTAATCCCCCGAAATGCCCAGGGCGAATTTTGGGAAGATTTCCTTGTCGAATTCAAAGCCGAGGTCGGTCGTGCCGACCGCGGGGCTGCCGTCTCCCGCCGGGCTCCTGAAATAGGAGACGGACGGAAGCAGCAATTCATCCGTCGCAAACGGGTCATCCGTCGCAATCGTCGGTGGGAAAAACCGATCGCCGACAAACCCGTGCGCGTGAACCGCCGCCGTCCCGGTACCGAACATGGCAAGAACAGCGCCGGAAACCGTCCAAAAACCGGCTCCGGCGTTTAAAACTGTCAATTTCATTTTTTCATTCTTCATCTGTAAAATTCAACGTTGGCGAGAACGCGCATGGGCGCTCTCAAGTTAAGGGAAAAGGACCTTTGCCCGCGCCAGCAATGACACGGGCAACAATTCCGGTTGAATTAGACGAAGAAACCGCGCGGCGGGGGCGTCGGCGGTTTTTGGGCGAGGGGATCGGCGAAATTATTTGCCTGCGGCACGAGTTGAAACTGTGACGGCGCGATCAAAGCGAAGTTTTCCCCGGTCGGCGGAAATTCAATTTTTTGCATTTGTGCCGCGACCTCCCTTTTCCGCTCGGATTCTTTCCGGGCGGCAATGGCCTTGCAAAGACAGCAGGGATGTTTGCCGTCGAAAGTTTTCACCAGGGCGTCTTGCAGCGTGGCGGACTGAAGATTGTCCGCAAGCATCGTTGTCCATGCCACGGTTTGCAGCACCGCCCAACGCGCGGTGATCGTTGCGACGAGCGCAACCACCACCAGAACTTTGCCGAGGCGAACCAGCATGCCGAAAGCTTCTGTTTTTGCCCGGAACAAGTCAAGTTCCGTTCAATGCTCGCTTGACAATAAACTGCTGCCGCCGTCACTTCGGCGCGGAGATCAGGGCCTGAAACTCCGGCTGATTGGTGATGGGGGCAAAATTCTGGTCGGTCGCGAACTTGAGCCGGAGATTGGGTGCGCGGGGATCGCGGGCCAGCCGCCTGGCGTTTTCCTCGAGGGCGCGTCGCAGGTCCTTGATGGCGTCGGGCCCCTGGCCCAGGGCGGATTCCAGGCTGGCGAGATTGTACCAGTTCTCCGGCACATCGGACGACACCTGCACCAGCCGTTTGAAGGCTTCCTCCAACTTCTGGAAATTGCGCATCGAGTAATAGATGGCGACGACGTTGCTGAGGGCGGCGCCATCGGCGTTCGTGTTGCTCATGATGGCGTCGAGCACTTCCATGCACTTCGTGCCTTGTTGCAGTTGAAAGTAAGCCTGGGCCAGCGCCGTGGCCGCCTGCAGGTTGGTGGGATTATCGTGCACCGCCTTCTCAAGCTGCGCCAGGGCGGCCTCGGCGGCGCCGTTGCTTTGCGGCGGCGCGGCGGAGGTTTGCGGCGCCTGCAATTCGCGGACCATGTTGGCGACGCCCTCGTTGTTCGGGTCCAGTTTGTAACAGGTCTCGGCCACGATCCGCGCGTCATCGTAGCGATGGAACGCGGCCAGGAACTGCACGTAACGGTACACCACCTCGGGGCTGTAGGGGCAATAGGCAAAGGCCTGGCGATAGGCGAAATCGGCCTCCTTGATCAGCCGCTGCTGGTAGTCTGCGCTCCGGGGCAGGTAATCCGTCGGGGTGGGGGTCTGGTTCAACAATCCCAGCCGCCACGCATAAAGACCGGCGATGGCGGTGCGAAGCTTGGAAAAGGATTTCTGCGCGCTTTCATCGCGCATGAACGCGCGGTTCCCCTTGAAGTCGCTGAGGTCATGCTGAATGTTGACCTTGTCCACGAAGTCGGCGATTTGCTTGACGGTCGTGTCATAGGTGATCCAGTCGCCGATCAAACGGGAGGAATAGCGGCTCCAGAACTCGTGGTCGCGGCGGATGATTTCCGGGGTGATCTCCGCCACCGGGTCGCGGTTGATTTTCATGATGTCGCCA
>DATMLG010000462.1:0-2178 GCA_035570675.1 Verrucomicrobiia bacterium
ACTAGATTTTGAGTCTAGCGCGTCTGCCAATTCCGCCACATCGGCCGCCAAGCGTGATGAAAGATACCCGCAGGCGAGGGGGAAAGGCAAGGGTGGAGATTGGGCGTGGAGCGAATGTGGCGCGGGAGGAAAGCAGTTGAACTAGGAAGATTTTTCACTCGTGCGCGTTTGTGGGGGCGCATATACTCCCGGCGACACGATCCTTGCGATGGCCCGGAGTGGAAGGCGCAAGGGTCAAAAACAGGAAAACCACGGCGCGACATGCATCCCTTCACCAATCATCCGCTGGTTGTTTTTCCGGTGTCGTTCGTCGCGCTGTGGCTTTGGGCGTGGGTCGGATGGCTGTTGCTGAGAAAACAGTTCTCCCTGGAGGACGAGATACGCGAAGATTTCGGTTTCATCCTGGGCGCGTCGCTCACATTGCTCGGGCTGATCATCGGGTTCAGTTTTTCGATGGCCACGAGCCGGTACGATCAACGCAAGAATTACGAGGAGGCGGAGGCGAACGCGATCGGCACGGAATATCTGCGGGCAGACCTGCTGCCGGCGGCGGACGGGGCGAAGGTGCGCGGGCTGCTGAAGAAATATCTCGATGAGCGCATTCAATTTTACTCGGCCCGGGACGAACAAGAGTTGCAGGGCATCAATGACAGCACCACGAAGACGCAGGCCGAATTGTGGTCGGCGATTCTGGCTGTAAACTCGGCGCATGCGACATCCCTGGATGGGCTGGCGGTTTCGGGCATGAACGATGTGCTGAATTCGCAGGGATACACCGAGGCGGCCTGGCGGAACCGGATCCCGACCGCGGCGTGGGGCTTGATGACGGCGATTGCCATCGGCTGCAACTTGCTGGTGGGGTATGGTTCGCGGGGCGGAAAATCGGGGGCCAAGCTGCTTCCCGTGCTGCCCCTGGTCATCTCCGTTGCGTTCATGCTCATCGCGGACATTGACGCCCCGCGCCGCGGCATCATCACGGTAAGCCCGCAGAATTTGACGAGCCTGGCGCAATCCCTGCGGTCGCCCTGAGCGGCCTTGCGCGAAGGCCTTGCGTAAATTATGGTCACAGTTGATGGAAGACCGGCCATGGAACATCGGCCGGGGCAAAAAACGGCGCCGGAACAAATACAATTACCCAAAAAAATATGAGCAAACATAATCACACCAGCAGCAATGATCTGGGCACGCTCGCGGAAGACGCGCGCGCATTGATGGCCGCCACCGCGGATGTGGCGGGAGAAAAAGTTGACGATGCCCGCAAACGTCTCGCCGCCGCGCTGGAAAACGCCGGCGAAATCGCGGGCCGCATCCGCAAAAAGGCGGTCGAGGGTGCCAAGGCCGCCGACGAAGCCGTGCGCGAGCATCCGTACCAGGCCATCGCCATCGGCGTTGGGGTCGGGCTGATACTCGGTTATCTGTTCGGCAGCCGGCGCAATGGCCGGCGCGATTGAGGTGCCTATGGAAGAATCCACTGTCAGCCTCGGTCAACTGGCCGCATCCTCAAAACATTTTGCGCGGAGCCTGCTAACCATCGGAGAAAACCGGCTGGAGCTGCTGGCGGTGGAAGTGCAGGAGGGCCGCGAGCGCCTGCTGTACGCCGTCGTCATGGCCCTGGGCGTGGCGGCGTTCGGCCTGCTCACGGGCATCACACTCACGGGGGCGATCGTGGTTTTGTTCTGGGCGTGGTCGCACGTGGCCGTCCTCCTCATCCTGACCGCCCTGTATGGCGCATCCGGAGCCTGTATCTGGTGGCGGCTCAATGGGCTGCTGCAAACCTGGCAAACCCTTCCCGCCTCGCTCGAACAACTTCGAAAGGACCGCGAATGTTTGGAAAAAGTCCTCGCCTGAGCCCGCTGGAATCGCGAAAGCAGCTTTTGATCGCCGAAAGCGAGCTGAACCGCGCCCGGATGGTCCAGGAACTGAGCGCGCTGAAGTCGGACGCTAACGCATTCGTTGACCGCGTGAAATCCTTTGGTTTCATTGGAGCCTCCATCGCGGGGCTGGTGTCGGGTTTGACGGCTTTCCGGCGCGAAGAACCGACAAATGGGGACGGCAAATCCCATTGGATACGGAGGATTATCAAAGGCGCGGGCCTGGCTTCCAGTCTTTGGCGGGCGTTTCGGCAGGCGAAGCGTGCACCCAATGATGAAGAAGAAGGGAATTAAGAGCCTGTCTGAA
>DATMLG010000463.1:0-5248 GCA_035570675.1 Verrucomicrobiia bacterium
CGGGCAACACGATGCCGGCGGCCCGATGAGCAGCACGAATTTTTCTTTGAGCGGAGGGTTCTGGACGGTGTATGCCGTACAATCTCAGGGCGCACCCCTGGTGCAGATCAAACTGACCGGCGCGAACGTGGTGATGGTTTATTGGCCGTCACCTTCGACTGGTTTCAATCTTCAAGTGAACACGGATTTGAGTTCCAGCAATTGGAACGCCGCTTCTGAAACGGTGAATGATGATGGCACCAACAAATACATCCTCATTACTGCGCCAATGGGCAAGGCGTTCTACCGGTTGAAAAGTCCCTGAGAAACCGCGGGACTGGTCAGCCTTTTTTTCCCGCGTTAAACTCGCGCACGACCCCGGCGATGGCGCGGGTGTGTTCGGGCGTGCTGCCACAGCAGGAACCGATGATGTTCGCGCCCGCCGCCAAAACTTCCGGTACTCCCGTCGCCATGTCCGCCGCTGATTGCTTGTAAACCGCCTTGCCCCCTTCGAGCACCGGCAGTCCGGCGTTCGGTTGCACCATGACGGGAAGTTTGCAACTTTGACGGTAAATTTTCGCCACTCTGGCGGCTCCCGCCATGTCCATGCCAGTGCCGCAATTCAACGCCACCACGTGCGCGCCCCGATCCTCTAAAAATTCCGCCGCCTTGTCGGGAAACAACCCCATCATCGTGACAAAAAAAGTTTTGTCCGCGGACAAATCATAAGCGAGCGAACCGATGACGCACGGCGCGCCGGCCTTGAGCGCGGCATCCACGGCCAGTCCGAGTTCCTCGAGGGAGGTTTGCGTCTCCACAATGATTGCGTCCACGCCGGCTTCCACCAACGCAGAGGCCTGTTCTTCAAAGGCCGCCTGGCCGTCGGCCTGAGGAAGGTCGCCATAAGGTTCGAGCAGCGCGCCGAGCGGGCCAATGTCGCCGAGAACAAAACCTTCGCGCCCGTTAAAAGCCTCGCGCGCGATGCGCACCGCCGCTTGATTGATTTCGCGGGCATTTTTTTGCGCGCCATGGCGCGTCAACACCGTGCGCGTGCCGCCGAAGGTGTTGGTGATAAGGCAATCCGTTCCTGCCTCGGCGTAACGCCGCTGGATGGCCAGCACGCGTTCGGGGTGAGTGAGATTCCAGAGTTCTCCGCACGAGCCGCTTTCCAGGCCGGCCAGCATCAATTGGGTGCCCATCGCGCCATCACAGACCAACCGGCGTTCGCGCAAAGTTTCCAGCAATGTTTTCATCTATCTTTCGATTTCAGGTGCAATGTATCTTACGAGGCAGGGGTGTGGAAGAACTGACTGCCGGAATGTGTCATTTTACCCCGGTTTTCCAGAGGATTATCCATGTTATGCCAATAATGTCTGCTGTAGGCTTCGGTAGCATTGCGGATGCTATTAGAACTGGAATTTCATCACCGTCTCGATAGAGTGACTGAGTACGGCCAGCGAAGATTATTACCACAATGAGCGTCGATTTGCATTTTAACGGCCTCCGTTCCGAGGCCGCCACGGGCATTACGCTTTTCGATTGCGCCGAATCGCTTGCCATCAAGGTGCCGACGTCCTGCCGCAAGCAGGGCAAGTGCAAGGAGTGCCTGGTGGAAATCACCGAGGGGATGGAGCTGCTATCACAAAAAGTTCCGGAGGAAAGTCATCTCAAAGAAAATTTTCGCCTGTCGTGCCGTTGCAAGATTGCGTCCGATTCCGGCGTGGTGCGCTGCCACACGATGCGGCGCGGGGAAATGCGCATTGAACGCCGCGCCCTGGAATTGCCCACTGCGAAAAATTCGCCGAAGCTGGATCCGGCGGTGACGCGGGATGGCGACCGAATTTTATTGGACGGCGTGGAGATTGACCGGAGCACGGGTCCCATTTACGGGCTGGCGATGGATTTGGGGACAACGACCGTGGTTCTGCGATTGTTAAACCTGGAGACCGGCGAGATTGTGGCGGACGCCGCGTTCGAAAATCCGCAACGGTTCGGCGGTTCGGACGTTATGGCGCGAATTCAGTTTGACACGGAGGACGGCGCGAAACTGTTGCAGCGAACGCTGGTGGGATACATTGGCCATGCGATTGAGGAATTTCCCGTCGAACCGGGTTCAATTTACGAAATGGTCGTCGCCGGAAACTCGACGATGCGCGACTTGTTCTTTCGTTTGAACGTCCATTCCATCGGCCAAAATCCGTATCGCTCCATCACCGAGCTGGAAATGGAAGCGGGCCGGCGGACGACCACGAGCCTGAGTCAGACGGCCAAGCGGCTGGGGCTGGCCCTGCATCCGGCGGCGCGTGTTTATGGAATGCCGATCATCAGCGGACACGTCGGCGCCGACGCCGCGGCCTGCATGCTGGCCGTGGATATTGCAAACGAGGAACGCTTGATAGCCGTCATGGACATCGGCACGAACACCGAGTTGATCCTGGGCAACAAGCACAAGGTGCTGGCGGCCTCATGTCCGGCGGGGCCGGCATTTGAAGGTGGAAAAATTTCCTGCGCCATGCCGGGCCTGCCGGGGGCGATAGAAAAAATTGAGATAGGCGACACAGGCGTGATGACGGCTGCGGTGATTGGAGACGGACCCGCACAGGGCGTCTGCGGTTCCGGGCTGGTGGATCTGTTGAGCGAATTGCTGCGCACCGGGCGCATGAATCCGCTGGGCCGTTTTGAGGAGGATGGCAAGTCCATCGCATTGGATGTGCCGAGCGAAGCGCCTATGGTATTCTACGAAAGCGATGTCAACGAACTGGCGCAGGCCAAGGGCGCAAATGTCGCCGGTCTGCACGTCATCTTCCAGAACTATGGAATTCGATTTCAAGACGTGGACGTTTTTTATCTGGCCGGAGGATTCGGGCGGCATATGAACATAGAATCGGCGAAGCGCATCGGATTGATTCCTAACATCCAGAACGGAAAAATCGTGCAGGTCGGCAACGCTGCGATTGAAGGCGCCTGCCTGGCGCTGCTGTCGCGCAGCAAACGGGCGGAATTGGAGGGATTGGTCCGGCGAGTCACGCATTGCCGGCTGGAGACACACCCGGAATTTTTTAATTTTTTTGTCGAGTGCTGCCAGTTTAACCGGGTTGAATCAACGCCCGCCGCCAGTGGAGTCCGGGCGCCATGACCACGCTGCAATTGACTGACCGGCAACCGGACAGCAGCGTGCAGGAAGCCGAATACGCGCGACTCCTGGGATATCCGCCGCGGCATGTTCCCGAAGGGCGCGCGCTCGAACTCGCCCAATGGGCCCGCGAATGGTACTCGAAAAACGGCCGGCCCTGGATTTACGCCCGGCAAAGTCTCAATCTGGAACTGGCCGGTGAACGCGTCAGAATTGATCACGCGAGTTTTTCGTCCAAACAACTGCGCGACCAATTCGACGCCGCGAAGGCACACACATCCGTGGTCGTCGCTGTCAGCGCGGGTCCGGAATGCGAGCAGAAGGCGCGCGAGTTGTGGGAGGAAGGCAAGCCGGACGAATATTTTTTCATGGAGATGTACGGCGCGGCGGTGGTGGAACATTTGATCACGGCGGCCGGCGGCCGCATTTGCGACTGGGCGGAGAAGAGCGGAATGGCGGCGCTGCCGCACTTCAGCCCGGGCTATTCGGGTTGGGATGTTTCCGACCAGGTCAGATTGTGGCAGTTGATCCGGGGAGGTGCGGACGCCAATTTCGCCGCCAATCTTGAGGTGATGGACACGGGGATGCTGCGCCCGAAAAAATCATTGCTGGCCCTCATCGGCATCACGCGCCATCTCGACCTTGTGCTTGGCTCCAGGAACCTGGTGCCGTGCGAAAATTGCGCATTGCCCCGCTGCCAGTACCGCCGAAAGCCGTACCGGAATTTCCTGCCGCAGGTCGAGGACGTGCGCCGGCTGCAGGCCGGCGAGCCGGAGGAGCAGAATGCTTCGCGCGCTCCGCGCCTCAATCACAACGCCCGTTACACCGTCAACGCGCGCGCCCTGCAAAAATGGAGCGTGGAACGGTTGCGCCTGAAAGTTCTCCATGACCGTTCTGTCGAGGCAAGCTTTCGTTATGAGGGCACCACATGTTCCAACCTGGGCATACCGCTGGAATTCGATTATCACATCAAGCTCAGCCCGCCGGAGGACGGCCATCGGATCATTGATGCCGTGTGCGCGCCCGCGCCCGGCGACATCGGCCATACCAGTCAGTGTGAATATCTGGCCAACGCGGAGCCGTTCATGCGCGCCATCGCCGATGACAGGCCGTTGCTGGGCCGGCCGCTGAACGAGGTGTTCACCTGGGAACGTCCTTACGATCCATCCGGCTGTTTTTGCGATGCCGCCCGCCGCGCCCACAAATGGGGCCTCGTCTTCGAGGTGACCCATTACGCGCTGGCGGAGCGGGAGAAAGAATTATACCATAAGAAATCATGACAAAGCTCTGTGACGTCAACGCCACGGCCAGGGAAAAGCTCCCGCCCGCCTTCACTGAAAAATCCGGCATCGGCTCGCATTACGTGGATGCCTTCATCAAACCGATGAACACCAAGCTGGCGGACGGCACGCGCGTCGGTTGCAAGCGCAAGGGGCTGAAAATCACGCTTACGGTCGGCGCCAAAAAGGGCGAGGGCTTGATGCGCCGGATTCAGGTCAGCCGCGATCCGGTGGTCATGCTGCAAACCGCGTTGCAGGAGGCGGCGAAGGCCGCGGGTGTCGAGTTGCAAATCACGGACACAGAAATTCTAATTGCGGCCTGAGCGCGGCAAAGCGGGCCGGGCTTTACGGAGACTTGGCTTCCAGTTCCGCCTTCACGGCCGCTGCCACCTCCTGCGGCGCGCCGGACCGTTCAGCGGCCTCGCTCCAGCGGAGTTGGGCCATATAAGTGTCGGCCTGGATCAGGCCTTGTTTCTGCGCCGAGGCATCGATGCGCTCGGCAAAGCGGTTCGGCAAATCGAGTTTGATTTCATCAAAATCATCCCACGCCTTGACCTGCGACGGGAGGTCCTGCCAGTAGAGGATTTGATATTTCGACCTGGCGTCCGGCTCCCGCTGCTTTCGTGATTCAGCGCGCTCGGCCATGACGGATGCGATGGTTTCCAGCTTGGTCTTCGCCTTGGGCGCGGCGCCTTTGCCGACAAAATAGAGAAACAAATCCACCGCGCTGGAGGCATCCGCGCCATAGCCGTCCGCGCCGATTTCGTCGGCATACATCTGGCTGATGGGCGCGCCGCCGATGGCGAACTTGACCTGGTCCAGCCCGCGCTCCTTGTAACCGGCGATGACGGTGTTC
>DATMLG010000464.1:0-7828 GCA_035570675.1 Verrucomicrobiia bacterium
GGGAAAGGGAACGGGTGATGCCGCGCACGAGGGGGAACCAGAACAGGGTCGAGACGAGAATCACGCCGATGCCGGCAATGACCCAGGGCGTGGGATTGAAGAACAAGCCGCCGGCGCTCAGCGTGGCGGAGGATATGATAAGGTCGGCGGGCAGGGGAATGGCGGGGGGAAATTCGCGGCGCTGACCGGGGCCGGGGAAAACGGGCATCACGACCCAGTAGCGGCCGGAGTCGTGGATCATGAATCTGGGCGGGCCTTCGCGTTGCATGGGCGGGCCGCCATCGCGTCCGGGCGGCGGCGGGAAATCGGAGTTGTCCGGTCGCTGCTCGGGCGGCGGTTCCTGATCGGGACCGCCGGGACCATCGGGACCGCGATGGGGCGGGTTCATGCCGCGGCGGGCCATCATGCGATCATGAACGGAGGACGGAAGATCAACGGTTTCGCCGGCGAGTTGCTCAAGCTGGCCGGCAGAGTTGTGGAAGAGATAAAATTTGACGCCATGTTCGTCACCGAATTCCTTGAGGACGTCATTCCATTCCGCGCGGGGATGGGCGGCGAGCTCGGTGGTGATGAGGCGGGAGACGTTTTGGAGCGGTTCGCCGGCGGGGCCGGAGATGAGGGAATCCCAGCCGAAACGGAATTGGACGCGGGCGACGATGAGGAAGGCGGCGCAAAGAAAGGCGACGTTCAGAAAAAACCAGAACAGGATTTTCAGGTAGAGGGGAAATCTGGTTTTCATGGGGAATGGTTAGATGTGAGAAAGGCTCGCCCTCACCCTTTCCCTCTCCCCCAGGAGAGGGGGTCGCCTTCTATCGCGGTCTGAGTTGTCTCTGGATGCGGGCGTGTTCCCAGCACCGGTCGGCGCAGCGCGCCGACCCTGCCATTTGATAAGAGAGAGCTCATGCTTTAGACATCACTGTTGGGGTCGAGGAGCATGTAACCGGCGGCGCGGAGGGTCTTGATGAAGCGCGGTTCCTTGGGGTCGTCGCCGAGTTTGCGGCGCAACGCGGAGATGTGGACGTCAATGGAGCGGTCGAAGGCCTCGAAGCTCCGGTCGCGGACGGAATCGAGGAGTTGTTCGCGGGTCTTGACGCGGCCCTTCGCGCTGGCGAGGCAGACGAGCAAATCAAACTCGACCGGCGTGAGCACGAGTGGCTGGTCCTTGAGGAGGGCGACGCGTGATTCCGGGCGCACGCGCAAGGGGCCGACAATAATTTCCTCCTGCGCCTCTGCGGGCGCGGCTTTGCGATTCGACGCGCGGCGGATGACGGCGCGCAGGCGGGCGAGGAGTTCGCGCGTGGAAAAAGTTTTGGGGAGATAATCGTCCGCGCCGATTTCGAGGCCGACGATGCGATCGGGTTCCTCGCCGCGGCCGGTGAGCATGAGAACGGGCACGTCGGAAGTGGCGCGGAGTTTTTTCAAGACTTCAAAACCGTCCATGCCGGGCAGCATGACATCGAGGATGATGGCGTTGGGTTTGTCGCGGAGGGCGAGTTCGAGGCCTTCGGGGCCGGTGTGGGCCATGGTGATGTCGTGGCCCATGGGTTCGAGATAATCGCGGATGAGGCGGCAGAGTTTGCGGTCGTCATCAATGATGAGCACGCGGGTGCGGCCGGATGATTCAGCCTGGGCTGGCGTTGTCATGTTCAAGGTCGCGCCTCAAGGGAGGGTGGCGACGGGTTGAGGATACCCCTTTCCGCGAAAAAAGCCGCCACTTTTACATTAGCTTTACAATTTTCCCGTTGGGGGCACACATCCGCTTTACATTGATGGTGTTTATTAGGGGGAGAAATCGCTGATTTCCACGGCTGCAAAGTGCAGAACGGCGGAACCGGCAAAACGAAACAGGAACAGAATGAAAATGAAATATCTCACCGCAGTTGCGCTGGCGTTCAGCCTGCCGCTCGTGGCCGCCGTGGCCCAGGATGACGGTCCACCGCAGGGTCCACCGCCCGATGGCGCGAACCAGGGTCCGCCCGACGGCATGCCGCCCCAAGGCGGAGGGCCCCGGGGAATGCGCCGGATCCCGCCAATCATCGCGGCGCTAGACACGAACCATGACGGAATCATTGACGCGGATGAAATCGCGAACGCGCCGGCGGCGTTGAAGGCATTGTTGGACAAGAGCGGCAAGGAGCAGTTGACGGTCCGGGATTTGATGGGAGGGCCTCCGCGTCGCGGCGGGGGACAGGGTCAAGGATTTGGGCCGGGGCCGGGGCCTGGTGGTGATCAGGGGCCGGGCGCGGGGCCGGATGGCGGGCCACCGGGACCGCCTCCGGATGCGACGAATGGCTTTGCCGGGCGTCGTGGGCCGGGCCGGGGAATGCGGCGGATACCGCCGATCTTCGCGGCGCTGGACACGAACCATGACGGGGTGATTGACGCGGATGAAATCGCGAACGCATCGGCCGCGCTGAAGACGTTGGACAAGGACGGCACGGGGCAGTTGTCGGTCCGTGAATTGATGGGGCCGCCTCCGGGCCGCGGAATGGGGCCGGGGCCGGATGGCCCGCAGCCCGGTGGGCCTGATGGCGGGCAGATGCCGCCGCCTCCGCCGCAGGATCAGTAAGGGTCGGGTTGGAACAGACTGACGCCGCCGTGGATTTTGGGCCACGGCGGCGTTGGTGCGTTTTTATTTAGGTATCAAGTTGGAACCGAAACCACCGATGGTTCCTTTGTTTTTCGGTCAAATTGAGTTTTCCATAATTCCGCATGGAGCTGCGCTGGAAATTAAGCTTCGAAGTAGGCCGGACGATCAAGGTCCGCGATCAATCCGGGCTGCGTTGGACGCCATCCCAGGTTTTGCTGTGTCTGTTGGCTGGAAGCCGGCACGTCAATTGCCGCGAAATGCGCGAACCAGGCGAAGTGCCGGGCCGCTTCTTCGGGCGTCTGACTGATGACGGGCACGTTCAAACGGCGGCCGATGACTTCGGCGATTTGCCGAAAGGGCACGCCTTCTTCGGCCACGCCGTGATACCAGGCCCGGGCAGCCCCTTTTTCCAATGCGAGCCTGAACAAATGAGCGGCATCGAGCCGGTGCACGGCAGGCCAGCGGTTGAGCCCCTCGCCGATATATGCCGAAGCGCCTTTTTGACGCGCGATATTGATGAGAATCGGCACAAAGCCGTGATCACCATCGCCGTGGACCGATGGCGGAAGCCGCACAAGCGACACGCGCACTCCACGATCCGCCACTGCGCGCGCAGCTTCTTCAGAGGCCACACGAGGATTTGGATTGGGAGAAGCGGGCATGGTTTCTTCAGTTGCGAGCCGGCCCGGAGGGAGCAGCCCGATTCCGGAAGTAATGATCAAGGGGCGTTCGGAGCCGGCCAGCGCCGACCCCAAAGCCTCCACCACTTTCCGCTCATGCTCGCAATTCTCCTTGAATTTCGAAAAGTCGTGGTTGAAGCCGGCGTGAATGACGCCGTCAGCGGCGCCGGCTCCAGCGCGCAAACTTTCCAAGTCCTGAAGGTCGCCGCGATGGACCCTGGCGCCAGCGGCGGAGAGGGACTTGGCGGCCGCATCCGAACGAGCGAGGCCGGTCACATCGTGGCCGGCTTTGATTAATTCCTGAACGATGGCCGAGCCGACGAAGCCCGTCGCACCGGTAATGAAGACACGCATATTCCTGTCCTTTCTAAATTGCTCTCCAATGGAGGAGAATTGGTTGAGTCGAGCGAACGATTCAATGCTTCATCGCCACGGTCTCGGCGGCAATGCCGTCCAGTTCCGCCAAGGTCTCCGGTGACAGTGTTAACTGAGCGGCAGCCAGGTTCTCGCGGAGATGGGCGACTGACGACGTGCCGGGGATTAACAGGATGTTGGGCGACCGATGCAGCAACCACGCCAGCGCGACCTGCATCGGAGTGGCCCCCAGCCGGGCCGCGACGGCCGACAGCGTGGACGATTGTAACGGTGTGAATCCGCCCAGCGGAAAGAACGGCACATACGCGATGCCCTGCCGGGCCAGGTCGTCAATCAGGGTGTCATCATGCCGGTTGGCGAGATTGTAGTTGTTCTGCACACAGACGATATCAGTGATTGTCTGTCCCTCGGCCACTTGCGCGGCGGTGACGTTGCTTAACCCGATGTGGCGGATCAATCCCTTGCGCTTGAGATCTGCCAGCACGGTCACCTCTTTGGCGATGGACCCTGCTGCCGGGCCGTGGAGAGCACCCATTGCGCGGTAGTTGACGATGTCGAGCGCGTCGAGGCCCAGGTTGCGGAGGTTATCATGGACACCTTCGGTCAAGTCCCTTGGCGAAATGGCCGGCTGCCAAGATCCATCAGCCGGACGGCGGGCACCGAGTTTGGTTACGATCACGAGCCCCGCGGGATACGGGTGCAGAGCCTTCTTGATAATCTGGTTGGTGACGTGCGGGCCGTAGAAGTCGGACGTGTCAATATGGTTCACGCCCGCCGCGATCGCCTCGCGAAGGACGGCGACGGCGGCGTCCGGGTCCTTGGGCGGTCCATAAACGCCGGGGCCGGCGAGTTGCATTGCGCCGTAGCCCATTCGTTGGACCGCCAATGACGTGCCGGGGAACGTGAACCGCCCGCCGAGCTTGGTTTCACCCGTTGAGTTGCCTGTTTTCATATTCATCCTTTGAGTTGCCGGTTAGTCGCTTTTTCAGTGAATGCCTTTGCTTTCAACATACATGATTACTTTTAGTTCAACCCTGCAATTTCTTCAATACACAGAACTCTCAAACGATTGCCTAATTCTATTTTAAAACGCACAATATGTGCTCTTGAAGAATGAATCATTGCCTATTATTATAGTGCTTATGAAATCGCCGCCATCCGAATCGCGGCTGGCTTCGCTCCTGGCGGGGTTGGCGCAGGGTGAAGGCATCAGCCCTTCACTTTTGCCGGGGGTGAAGTTCATGCATACCACCCGCCACATTCCCCGCGCACCCATCGCTTACGAGCCGGGCATTTTCATCGTCGCGCAAGGCCGCAAGACCGGCTACCTGGGGACAAAAAAAATTGTTTTTGACGCCAATCATTATCTCGCGGTGTCCGTGCCGGTGCCGTTCGAGTGTGAAACCGAGGGCAGTCCGGCAAAACCCATGCTCGCCGTGAAAATCGGCGTGACGGCGGCCGCGGTCACTGAATTGCTGATGCAAATGGAACAGTTGCGGCCGTTGAACGGCTTGCAGCCGCAAATCATGGAGACCGCCGCATTGGATGACACCCTGGTTGGCGCGACCATCCGACTGCTGGAAAGTTTGCGCTCGCCAGACGACGCGCGCATTCTCGGCCCGCAAATTGTTCGCGAGATTATTTATCATGTGCTGCGCGGAAAATTGGGGCGCAATCTGCGCGCACTTGCCGCACCCGACAGCCATTTCGGCCAGATCAGCCGTGTTCTAAATCGCCTTCATACCGACTATGCCCGCGATTATGACATCGCCACGCTGGCGCGCGACGCAGGCATGAGCATCGCCGCCTTTCATACGCGCTTCAAGGCGATCACCGCATCACCGCCCCTGCAATATTTGAAAAACATCCGCCTGCACAAGGCGCGGATGCTGATGGTCAATGAAGGTGTCAATGCGAGTGGAGCGGCGCTGAAAGTGGGCTACGAAAGCGCGTCCCAATTCAGCCGCGAATTCAAGCGTTTGTTTGGCAACAGTCCGGCGACCGAGGCGGCTGAATTGCGGAACCTTTTTGTTCGGATGTAATGATATTCAGCGAAACTTTCCTGCCTTATTCTCGACCAATTGGATGGAAGGGGGAGGAAATGTTTTTTGGGCGTGTTACCCAGGGTAGGCAGGCAGAGCCTGCACCCAATCTGAAGACGGTGGTCCGAGGCGCGGGGCACGGGGCGTGGGGACGGAATTTCGGCGAAGCGGTCATTGCAGCGCGATGCCCCTCCCATCGGAATGAAGGGGAGGAAATGTTTTTGTGGGCGTTTTTTTCTACAAATATGTCGCCCCGATGGGGCTCCCGCCTTCGCTGAAGCTACGGCGGGCAAGTCGGCGGCCAAGGTGAGTTGATTCTCCGAATTAAAGTGAGCTTGTCGCTTTGGAACGCCGCGCACGAGTCACCAACCAAATCTTGCGTGCGATGAACAGCACGGCCTGGCTCAGGACGCCGGCCCAGAATCCACCCACCTGACAGGCGCCGAGCCATGCCGCAACGCCAATGATGGCGAAGAGCGCGCCGGCATACATCCAGAATCCGGAAAGGAAAATGACCGGAACGAAGACAAACCGAACCGGGGCGGCGTATTGTTGAACTTGCGAAATGGGCCCATAAATGTAGCTGAGTATCGGAATGCAACAGATGAGATGGGTCCAGCGGAGAACTGAACGTTTGGTGACAGTTGTCATGGCGGGTTATTTTAGTTTGCCCACGATGTCCTGCAACCGGTTGTGCGCCATGTTCAGGCCCTGGGCAAAGGGGAGCTTGAGCAATTGGTCTCTTTGGGCAACCGATTCATAGATCACGTGGATGCTGAGTTTGCTGGTGTTGTCGGTGAGTTTTTCAAATTCCAGGACCTCAAGCTGGACGCCAAAGGGCGAATTCTCCATTTCAAATGTCCGGGTGATTTTCCGGTTCGGGCCAAACTCGTGGATTACTCCATTGGCCCGAAAGACGACGTTTCCTTTGGGATCGGTGGTTTCAAACTGATAAGCGCCGTGCTTTTTGCTTTCAAGTTTCAGCACCTTGGTTCCCATCACCTGCTCAACAATGCCGGGCTCCACATGCGCCTGGAAGAGCAGTTCCAATGGCAGGTCAAATTCCCGGGTGATCACCAATTCCTGTTTGCCGTCCTCGGCGTTGATTTTGGTTTTTCGTTTCATAATTTTATTTTTTGTTTTGTATTTTTTTCATCACGGCTTCCAGTTTGTTAAACCGGTCGTCCCACATTTTGCGGAATGGTTCAATAAAGTCGGCCACCTGGTTCATATGCTTGGCGTTGATGCGATAGTAAATTTCCCGGCCGTTTTGCTCGGGTTTGAGCAATTCACACTCGGCAAGGATTTGAATGTGCCGGGAAATGGTCTGCCGTGATGATTTGAAATTGTCGGCAATGGCGCCCGGCGTCAATGCCTGCACGGCAAGCAGGGTGAGGATGGCCCGTCGGGTGGGGTCGGCAATGGCCTGAAATACATCTCTTCTTGATTCCATAATGCAGTTACCTGGCTGCGAATATATGTGCAGTCATTTAGCTGCGCAAGTATTTTTTAAAAATATTTTTGGGGGCGGTTGACAAATGGCGGGGCGTGGAGGAGAATTCAGGCGTTGGCAGAGGACAGTGAGCCGTGAGCGGTGAGCAGTAGCGGCGAGGCGGAAAGAGGAGGCGATCTGATTGATTAAATCGGGTCGGAACAGACAATTTTTTATATGGACGTGAAAGCGTTACAACGGGCGCGGAATCGGTCCTTCCGGACGGGCGATGGGCAGCCCAAAGTCCAAGGTCCAAAGCCCAAAGAAGGGCCAGAGTATTGGGGCCGGATTTTTGGTGTGGGCGCAAGTGTATGGTTTCTCGCGGGTTAAGGCCGGTTTTGAGGTTTTTCGGCCCATTTCTCAGTCAGAAGGGTTTGGTTTCTCGCCGGTTACGGGGAATGCGGGGAATAATTTTTTTTTGGTGCGGGACGAGTTTCACGCGAAGCCGCGAAGGACGCGAAGGAAGGGAGCAAATCCGTCGGATAAAGACGGGTATCGACGCATATCGACGGGTAATTTTTTTTTGGAGCGATGAAAGAAGAAGGATGACACGAATTTCGCGAATCCTCACGAACGGGGAGCGGGGATTTTTGACAGGATTAACATGATTAACAGAATCGAGGACGAATCACAGAAGCACAGGAAGATG
>DATMLG010000465.1:0-13692 GCA_035570675.1 Verrucomicrobiia bacterium
CCGTAAACTCCAAAACCCGCCGCCGCCAGAATGATGGGCAGGTACATGAGATGCAGCCAGGCGTAACTGGTCCCGCCGGTCTGGTAAACCACGAAACTCACCAGGGCAATGAGCGCGAGAACAAAGAGGGCGAAGATGACAACGCGATGTCCCGTCGGCTGCAGCCAGCGCCCCACCCAGCTCCGGAACTGCCCGGTGGGCGGCGTTCGAACCAAGCCAGCTTCACCCGTCTTTTGGTTCACGGAGTTTTCCATACGTTTCAGAAACGAAGGTTGGTGCCCAATAGTGCCAGCGTGACGAGGCTCGTTCTTATTCTCGTGGTCATCGTTGACCGCCAGAATGACTGACGGACATTCCGTAGCGACAGGTGAAATAAAACAGCCCCTCGAATGCGCAAAGGATCAGGATATTCGGGAAATGTGGCCCAAGAGCGAGCGGCCTGAATCCAAATCCCAGAATACTCCGGAAACGCAGCGGGTTATGCCCGATGGAGTTCATGTTCGACCAATCGCTTCCTGAAGTGTGCGTCAGCCAACCGGTACTACATTTTTTTTTGTTTCAAAAGCCGCCTGTCAACCGGGGTTTCATTGTCAAGAATTGGCATCCATTTTTGCACAAGAACCCGGGGGCGCGTTCAAACGTATTGCGGTATGCGGCCCCTGCCGCTGATCATGCTCGTAACTCAAAGCCGAAAGTGCATCCCTGCATGGCCTGAATCCAGTATGGCCGCAGGATGTCATGGCGGCGGCCAATTGTCCAACGCTTATTTGTTCCATTAGGAGAGAGTTTTAATGTCCTCTCAAGTGTCAGCGAGAAGTCCGGATGCTGGCGGGGTCGAGAGGGACATTCCCAGTCCGGAGGGAGGTGAGAGAATCCGCGGTTTTCCAAAAGTCAGCGGCGATGGCGCACCGGGCAGGACTCAAAACCGCAACCTTCTACGGCTGCGCGAGGGCCCTCAAGGGGCAACTTCAATTTCGTAAAACTTTTGCGGCGCGGGCGGTGAATTGCTCACATCCATGAACGAAGTGGACCAGTCATTGGCCTGAATGGCGCTGCTGACGGGGACGAACGGCTGGTTCAAGTTCGTCGCCGCCAGGACGATGTAGTTGACCCCCGGCACGCTGCTCCAAACGACCGAGTTACGGTTGTTCGTCATTCCGGAGATGGCGAAAGGAGGCAAAACGATGACGCTGCGCGTGTCACTGAGGACAACTGCATTGTTACTGTACAGAATCTGAATAATGTTGCTCCCCGGGGAGGCGCCGCTCCAATTGTAAAGCAGCGAGCGCATCCCGGGACATCCGGCCACGGAGCCCGGAGGGCGGAAGATGTAAGCTGATTGTGGCTGCACCATGCCGTTGATGGAGAGTTGAAACAAACTCGGGTCATTCGTATCAAGGAAGGGAGTGAAACACACATGGATCAGATAAGTGGTATTGGTTCCCATCGGAATCACGGTGCCGTTTGCCGCCGGGCTGGAAATTTGCACCGAGCCGGGATAGGGACCGGTTTGAAAGGACATTGTGTAGGGGGCGAAGAGGGTCCGGCCGGAAACCGCGTCGAACGCCGAGTTGGTCAGGTTCACGGTGACGTTGATCGATGGAGGGAAGCCGACGGCATCGGGACTGAACGTCATTGTGTCATTGGTGGCATTCACGGTTGACCAGGTAAAAGAACCGGTGACCGGCGGAATCGTGCTGAAGGCCGCCTGAACGCTGTTGGTATCCATGGGCTTGCTGAATTGCAGGATGATGGGCGAAGTGGTCTGGATGTTGGTGGCCCAATGAGCCGGCGAATTGCCCGCCACCACCGGGTCGAGCGGCAGCCACTGCGACTGCGCAATAAAGATTTTTACCGCGGTGGCCGGAATCGTGATGGCCGGCGTCTGCGAGCCGGAGGCAAGGGCATAGGTCTCATTGGTGTTTAATAGATTTACCAGGACAGTTCCCGCGGGATAGGTCAGGGTACGGGCGGGCAAGGTCTGGCTTGTCACCGACAAATTCATGGCCACGAACACCTCCTGCTGGTTTAACACCCGGGAATAAGCGAAGAGCCCGGGCGCGCCGGAAGTGTCCCATTGCTTCACGTGTGAACCCAGAGTGAGCGCCGGGTAGAGGCGGCGGAAATTGTTCAACTGTGCAACCCATAAAAACAGCGGGTGCGTCATGTTGAAGTTGTCAACGCCCGGCGAACTGAGTTGTGAAACCATTCCTCCCGGGCTGTCCTTGAACTCGCCGGCAAACATGTCTTCCCGGTCATCGGGATCGGTGGGGCCGTCAAAACCCTGTTCGGTGCCATAATAGAGGCACGGGATGCCGCGCGCGGTGTAAAGAAAGGCCAGGGCCAGGTTTAATTCGTTGGTATTGTTGTTTGACGCGCTCGTGCTGAGAAAACGCGGATTGTCATGATTGTCGAGAAAAGTGACCAATTGCATCTGTGAAGCGGGGTCATAATCGCCGGCGACGGCGGTGTAATGACCGTCAATCTGCGCCGTGTTGCCGCTGCCGGTGGCGAACACGTTGTTGATTATGTAATACAGCGGGTAATCCACCACGGAATCAAATTTGAACGGGCCGCCGCCTTCCGTTCCGGTGTAAGGCCCCACAATGGGGTCGGAGCCGTTGTCCGCCTCGGCGAACATGAAGAAGTTCGTGTTTCCGTTGGTGGCCGCGTACGAATGAATGGCCGGGCAAAAACTCTGCCAAAAGCCCGTGTCCACCTCCAGGGCCGTGTCCACGCGGAACGCGTCAAAGCCGATCTGCCCGATCCAGTACTGATAGATCGCCGCCATGTTTGAGCGCACGTACGGCGTCTCGGTTCTGAAATCATTCAATCCGTCCAACCAGCCCAGGACCACCTGGGTGCTGTCGTTGAAATTGCCGATGTTGCCGTAATTGTGAAAAATGTTCGTGAGCGACGGGTTGGTGGTGTTCAGGTTGAATGGCGTGGGATAAGTTTTGGAACTGCTCCGGTATTTCAGTGAATAACCGGCCGGATAATTATAGGCGGGGTAGCCCGACCCGCTGCCCGTGACGAGGTCGCCGCCGTGATTTACAACGATGTCGTCAATCACCAGGATGCCGCGCGCGTGCGCCGCCTGCACGAGGTGCTGCAAATTGGAGATCGAGCCCCAGTGCGGCGCCACCTCATAAAAGTTCCATGCGGAATAGCCGTGAAATTGTCCTTCCGTGTTCAGGACAATCGGCGAGATCCAAATCGCCGTCGCCCCGAGCGACTTGATATAATCAAGTTTTTGCTCGATGCCCTCGAAATCTCCGCCGTGAACCCCCGTGGGATTGGCGGGGCTGTAGGTGCCCTCCGCGTTGTCGTTGTTCGTATCGCCGTTGTAAAAGCGGTCGGTGATGATTTGGTAGATGCTCTGTGACTGCCAGAAGAGATTGGAGGACTGGCCGCGCGCCCCGGTGGCCGCCAGGAAGAACAGGATCAAGATGCCAGAAGCCCGAAAATTTAAACGCAGAAACATCATTATTCAACGGGCTGGCGCAGCGGAAACAATCGCGCTTTACGTCGCCAGGAACAAGGCCTGCCCGTGGACATCCCCATTGACTGGCATTCAGCGGCACCGGGTCCGGCGGCAAATGTAATCGATTCACGGGTTTTCGTAACTCGCATGTTTATGTCATGGAATTGGCTTGCGCCGCTCCGGTTTGGCCGGGCATGTTGGCCCGTCACAACCGCTGCTCAATGAACAACCTCGTCACGTCACCATGGAAAAACCACGTTTGAGTTTCTGGCAAATCTGGAACATGAGTTTCGGGTTCCTCGGCATCCAGTTCGGCTGGGGGCTGCAGATGGCGAACATGAGCCCCATTTACACCTACCTGGGCGCGCAGGACAATCAGATCGCGAAACTGTGGCTGGCGGCGCCTCTGACGGGTTTCATTGTGCAGCCCATCATTGGCGCGATGAGCGACCGCACCTGGGGACGGCTGGGCCGGCGGCGGCCATATTTCCTGGTGGGCGCGGTGTTGAGTTCGCTGGCGCTGCTGCTGATGCCAAATTCCGGACACCTTGCCGGGATGTTGATGCCGCATTTGCCGGCATTTTACATGGCGGCGGGGTTGCTGTGGGTTCTGGATGCCAGCATCAATGTGAGCATGGAACCGTTTCGCGCGTTCGTGGCGGACAAACTGCCGGAGGAACAGCGGGGTTCGGGTTTTGCCATGCAGAGTTTTTTCATCGGCGTCGGCGCGGTGGTGGCGGACATGCTGCCCTGGATGATGAAGAATTGGTTTCATGTGACGAGCGACACGAGCGCGACGGAAGCCATTCCGCCGAACGTGAAAATTTCCTTTGAACTTGGCGCGGTGGCGTTTCTTGGGGCGGTGTTGTGGACCATTTTTTCCACGAAGGAATATCCGCCCGAGGACCTGGAGGCGTTTCGCCGGAAAAAAACCGAAAGCCGCGGGCTCAGCCATCTGTTGAAGGAGATTCCGGACGCGCTGATCAAGATGCCGAAAACCATGAAGCGGCTCGCGCTCATGCAATTTTTCACCTGGCTCGGGCTGTTTTGCATGTGGGTGCATTTCTCCAATGCCGTGCCGGTCATTTTTGGCACGAGCGACAAGGATTCCCCGCTCTTCAAGGCCGGCGCGGAATGGGCGGGCGTTTGTTATGCGGTAAAAGACGGGGTGACGTTCGTGGCGGCGTTTGCGCTCATGGCCCTCTCGCGTAAGATGGCACGGCGGCACATTCATGGCATCTGCCTCACGCTCGGCGCCATCGGCCTGCTGAGCGTGGGCTTCATCCATGGAGAGGAGCAAAAGGGCCTTTTGCTCGTCGCGCTGGCGCTGGGAGGCGTGGCCTGGGCTTCCATCCTGTCGATGCCATACGCGATTCTCGCAGGCGCGCTGCCGGCGGAACGCATGGGGGTTTACATGGGGATATTCAACTTCTTCATTGTCTTGCCGGAAATCATCGCCGCGCTTACGTTTGGACCGCTGGTGGACAAACTTTTGGGCGGAAATCTGGTCCATGCGGTCATGGCGGGCGGGGTGTTCATGCTCATCGCCGCGGCGCTGGCGCAGTGGGTGGATGAAAAACCCGTGACGAGCGTTGTTTCAAGCCATGGGCAGCGGCAACCGTTGGAAGCCCAATAAGTCTTGTTTCGCGGTCGCCAACGTTTCATGAAGTTGACATTCAAAGTACGTTTTCATACCCATCCCGGTCAGTCGCTTTTCGTCAGCGCCGACCATCCCCTCCTCGGCGGCGGCATTCTTGACCGGGCCGTGCCGCTTCATTGCGTGGATTCAGAGACCTGGCAGGTCTCCTTGGAACTGCCTGACGATTCCTTGAACGAGCCGATTCCATATCAATATCTGCTGCGCCAGAGCAACGGAACTTTTGAGATGGACGTCGCCCAGGGCCGGGCGATTAACCCTGATTGGAGGAAACTGGCCGCGGTAACAACGGTGGATTCATGGAACTCGCCGGGATTTGTAGAAAATGTCTTCCATACAGAACCATTTCAACGGGTGCTGTTGCATGACAATCGAACGACAATTTCCCCGGCCACACCCGACCAGCATGTCACGCACAGATTCCGGGTCAGGGCCCCGGTGCTTGGGCCCGGACAAGCCCTGTGTCTGCTGGGGAGTTCGTCTCGTTTCCGCAATTGG
The DNA here is from genome assembly GCA_035570675.1 of Verrucomicrobiia bacterium. Lineage (GTDB taxonomy): Bacteria > Verrucomicrobiota > Verrucomicrobiia > Limisphaerales > Pedosphaeraceae > DATMLG01. The sequence continues at coordinate 5,640 of DATMLG010000465.1, forward strand.
AACACCGGGCAACCCCTGTTGCTGAGCCGCGAGCCCGGCTCTGATATTCTGTCGGTTGAACTTGACCTGTCGGGCGGCGTTTTGCCGGTGGAATACAAATACGGCGTCTTTGACCAAGGAAGCAACCAGTTCATGCGCTTTGAAGCGGGGGAAAACCGCAAGTTGCGCGAAGCGGCGGCCGAATCCGGGGGATTAGTGGTCACGGACGACGGCTTTGCGCGTCTGCCCTTGAAATTCTGGCGCGGCGCGGGCGTGGCAATGCCGGTTTTCAGCCTGCGGAGCGAGAAGAGTTTTGGCATCGGCGAATTTCTGGATCTCAAGCCGCTTGCCGACTGGAGCAAATTGGTTGGGCTGAAGGTGATTCAAATCTTGCCGGTCAACGACACAACCACCACGCACACCTGGATGGACTCGTATCCGTATGCGGCGATTTCCGCGTTTGCGCTGCACCCGATCTATCTCAACCTTGAAAAAATCGGAGGAGATGAAAATAAACCCCTCCTGAAAAAACTGGAACCGGAACGGCTGCGGCTGAACGCGCTCGAGGCGGTGGATTACGAGGCGGTGCTGAAGGCCAAGCTTGATTTCATCAAACAAATCTTCCCTTCACAACGGCGGGACACCTTTGCGCGGGCAGACTTCCAGGAGTTCTTCCGGCAAAACAAACACTGGCTGGTGCCTTACTCGGCGTTTTGCCACCTGCGGGACAAGCTTGGGACCGCCGACTTTTCGCTTTGGTCCGAGCACAGCAAATACGATGCAAACGCAATCGCCAAACTGGCCGGCCAGGGCTCGCCGGCTTATGACAGCATTTCGCTGAATCATTTTGTGCAGTTTCATCTGCATCTGCAATTGAAGGAGGCGGCGGAATATCTTCATGAGCAGGGGGTGATTCTGAAGGGAGACATTCCCATCGGCGTCTCCCGGCACGGGGCCGACGCCTGGCAGGAGCCGGAATTGTTTCACATGGACATGCAAGCTGGCGCGCCGCCGGATGCGTTTGCGGCAAAGGGACAAAACTGGGGGTTCCCGACTTATAGCTGGCCGCGCATGAAACAGAACGGCTTTGCGTGGTGGCGCCGGCGATTCGAGCAGATGGGCTGCTACTTCGACGCCTTTCGCATTGATCACATTCTGGGTTTCTTCCGGATTTGGAGCATTCCGGAACATGCGGTGGAAGGCATCCTGGGCTATTTCGTCCCGGCAATTCCGGTCGAACTGGAAGAATTCAGCAATCGCGGCGTGTTATTTGATCCGCAGCGTTTTCTGAAGCCCTACATCACCGACGAGGTTTTGGAGGAAATTTTTGCGGCCGATCGCGAAGAAGTGAAACGGGCCTTCTTGAAGCCGGAAAAGGGCGGCGGGTATTCGCTGAAAACAGAATTTTCAACGCAGCGCCAGATCGAAAAGTATTTCGCCGGCTTGAAGCCCGGCAAGCGCAATGAGAAGTTGAAAAACGGTCTTTTCGATCTGGTGAGCAACGTGATTTTGTTCGAGGCCGGCGGCTCGAACGGACGAAAATTTCATTTCCGGCTGGGGATGGAAGACACTCCTTCATTCCGGCATTTGCCGGTGCTTGTCCAATCCCGGTTGAAGGAACTTTACGTGGATTATTTTTTCCGGCGACAGGACGTCATGTGGAAGGAGGAGGCGCTGGAGAAGCTGCTGGCCCTCAAGCGCGCCACCAACATGCTCATCTGTGGCGAGGACCTCGGCATGGTGCCCGATTGCGTGCCCGACACCATGCGGCAACTCGGCCTGTTGAGCCTGGAAATCCAGCGGATGCCCAAACGCCTCGGCCAGGAATTTTCACGTCCCGCGGACGCGCCATATCTGAGCGTGGTGACTCCCTCGACGCATGACATGAGCACCATTCGCGGCTGGTGGGAGGAAGACGCAAAGTTCTCACAGAAATTTTACAACCTGGAGCTGGGGCAGCCGGGCGTTGCGCCCCGGACATGCGAAGCGCGCATCTGTCAGGCCATCATCCAGCAGCATCTGGAATCGCCGGCGATGTGGAGCATTTTCATGTTGCAGGACCTCCTGGGCATGGATGAAGACCTGCGGCGTCCGGATGTCCAATCCGAGCGCATCAATGTGCCCGCGGTTAACGGGTATTATTGGCGCTATCGAATGCATCTCACCCTGGAAAAGCTGCAAGCGGCGGAAACATTCAATCAAAGATTGAAAGCGCTGGTGCAGGACAGCGGCAGATGACGGGTGCTTGGGCCGGCCACGCCCTTGATTTCACGGAAAGCCATCAACCCGCATCACTGCAGCATCTCAATTTCGTAGAACTTCTGAGGCGCGGGATTGGGATCGTAAAAGGACGTCGTGGAGCCCTGGCTCGGAATGATGTCGCTGACGGGCGCGAAGGGTTGCGACAGATTTGTGGTGGCCAGCACCTGATAATTCACGCCGGGTGCGCTGTTCCACATGACAAGCTGGTTGTTGTTGCCAAGGCCGGAAATCTGCAACGGCGGCGCGACGGTAAGCACCTGCGAATCACTTAAGACCGGAACCGTGTTGGTATAAAGAACCTGTATCAGATTCGTGCCAAAGTTAGCGCTCGTGATGGTCCAGTTGTAAAGCAGCGTCCGCATGCCGGTGCAACCGGCGACGGAACCAACGGGACGCAGGACGTAGGACGATTGGGGCTGAAGGACGCCGTTGATGAGAACGTTGAAATTTGAAACCGCCGGAGTCAGCGAAGCGGTGAAGCACGCCTGGACGAGGTACACCAGATTGCTGTTGTTCAAGGTGACGACCGTGCCGCCCGCGGGGCTGGAGATCTGCACAAGTTGCGCGGGCGCAAGCGTGTTGATCGTCCGCGTCAGGGTCGTGTACTGGTTCGGATAAACGCCGGTTGCGGCGGTCTTGAGCCGCATGGAGATCGTGGCACTGCCGCCGGCGGGGATGTTGGTGTAAACGAACCGAAACTCGGCGGGATCATTCGGGTATTGCAGGCCGATGGTCGAATCGGGAGCAACCTGGGAGGCGCTTGCAAAAATGGGCTGGCCGTTGGTGTCGTTGCCATTGCCGTTGGGCTGGCCGGTGACGATGTCGTCGTTGTTGGTGTTGGAATCCTGAATGTTGAAATCCACGCCAGTGACATTGGCGTCCGCGCGGACCACGAACGTATAGCTGGAGCTGGTAATCGAGGTGCCGTCGGCGGTGGGAAAGGCCACGACACCCTGTGGCAAACCGCCGTCGTAATAAAATGTCTGGAGGAAGGTGTTGTAGACGGACGATTGTCCGGTGCGCGGCAGGAAAGCGCGGGCGCGCAGGATGTGAAACCCGGTTTGCAAACCGGTCACGGTGTTGGCGGGATTGAGATCGTTGTGCAGCCAGACGACCGCCGTAGTGGGATTGAAATTGGTGATGGCGGCCTGTGTGAGGCCATAAAGCTTGGAGCCTTGAGGCTCGGCATCGGAGATGGGCTGGATGCTGGGCCAATCGGTGGTGTCCCCGATGGAAAAGCCGTAGCTGCCGCCGGAAAAGAGCGCGATTTTATAGCGCACGGGAATGTTGGTGGGCTGGGCGGGAATGGTGGCCTTCCACCAGTCAATGTCGTTCTGGACGCTGTCGTGATTGACAAAGTTTCCCTGCACAACTTGCGTCGTTCCCTTGCCCGTGCCGAAGGCGCCCTCGGGGTTCGAGCCATCGGTGGTATAATAGATGAAGCAGGTATTTATCTGGAACTGATAGCCGACTTTCACATAAACGTCCGCCGATTGGCCCGCCGCCGGACTCAACGGCACGCGCTGGGTGACGGTGTTATTTGGGGCAAGCGCGGTGTTGGCGGCGAGGGGATCGTGATATACCCAGGCGGCAGTTTGGTTGGTGATACTCTCGCCGTAGCCGGAACCGGAGACAACATTGCTTGGACCGCCAACGGTGTAGTAATAGGTCTCCGCGCCCAGTGATACGATGGTGTTGCTCAGAGTATTACGGGCGGCGAATTTTTCCGGTCCGTTGCGGAACTGGAAGGCGGTCTGTTCGTAACCGAGGAAAACATCATCAGCGTAACCGGGCGGGTTGTCACGGAGGTCCAGGAAATTTGTCGGCGCGATGCCGGCCTGGAAATTGGTCGGGCCCAGTCCCATCTGGCTGTTCAGGTCAATGCCGCCATCAAGTTTAATCAAGGTGTTCGCACAGGACGCATCGCTGCGGGCAATGATGTCGAAGTTCGCGTTGGTCACGATGGGCACATCAATGGCGTAAGTCAGGTTTGACACGTTTGCGCCGGTGATGACATTGCCAAAGGGGTCCACGCCGCCACGCATCTTGAAGGGAAAAAGCGGGTTGTACTGGGAATCGCCGTTGGTGCCGTCGGTGCGATAAACGGTGATACGCGGCACCTCAACGCCGCCCTGGCGCAGGATGATGGCGTTGGTGGCAGCATTTGCACGGCTGGCTTCCGGCCATTGATAGCCATACATGACCCAGGCGTCGCTCGGCAGGTTGAGCTCGATGGCGCCGCCGCCGGACGAGATTGTCTGGCTGCCGACATAAATGAGCCGCTGGGTCGGGTCGGAGTCGTTGGCGGTTGATTGCGCGGTGGACAAACTTGAAGTCGCGCCGTGCACCAGCAGCTTTTGATAGGCGCGGCCGCCGGTCGGCGAGGAACTGGCAAGTTGCACCAGCACGGAGCCGGGCGCGAACCCGACGGCGAGACCCACCCCGCGCGAATTGGAAACGGCGGTGGAAGTTGTATTGGATGGGTTCAAATAATATCCATCACTTGTCCGGCTGACGCCATCATCGAAGGTGATGTCGCCGGGATAGCTGGTGTTGTCGTTCAAGGCAAAAAGGACCACGTCCTGGGTTTGAGGCTGGGAGCTGTTGCCTTCACGGTAATCATACCGCTCGAACGCGATGATGTTCTGATCGCTCCAGCGCGACCAGGTGCCTCCGCGCGCGAGCTGGTTGTGCAGATACATCATGTCCGGCATGGAATTATCGCCGAATTCGCCGAGATAATTGGCGAAAGATTCAATGGGCGTGCCGCCGTTGGTGTTGTGATTGAAGCCGTCCGAATAAACCATCGGCAATCCCTCGTGAAAGAACAAATAGGCGTCCTCCAATCCCTGGTCGGCGGGACAGCAGGTGCCGCTGTCCTGCGTTTGCGGCATGTTGACAGCCTGCGCGGCGCTGAAATTGCCGTTGGCATCGCAATTACCCCCCGGCGGGATGTAATCACGCTGGTCCATGCCCGACATCGACGAACCGCCAATGGCACTGTTCAACTGGTTGTAGAGCGGTTGATTCAACAGGCGCATGCCGGAATTGAGATAGTCGTAAAAATCATCGCCAGCCGGGAGCGCGGACGGGATGTATTCGCCAAAAATCATCGCGTCATTGCGCGGCGCCTCGGTGTTGAAGAGGCTGTTGCGGTTGCCATCTGTCTCGACATAGCCGTTGCCGGTGACGTTATTGCCGTAACCGTGAACGTAATCGTACATCGCCTGAATGGCCCCGGTGTAACCGGCGAAGGAAGGATCGTCAGTCTGGCCGGATTCGGCGCCAAAGAAGCCCACCGGCACATGCTTCACGGCATCAAGCCGGAAGCCGTCGGCCTTGGTGGTATAGAGCGTCCACGCCACGGCACGGCAAAGATAGTCCTGCGTATATTCCGGCACCGGCTGGCCGTGGCCGTCGAAGGGATGCCAGCTTCCACCAAGCGAAGGAAGATTCGTGTCCATGTACAAGTCTGGACGGCCCGGGAAGCGGACGAAAAACGGCTTGGTAATGGTGTTGCCATAACCCGGGCCAAAGTTGTAATTGACCGTGCCCGGTTCATTGGCGAGGTCGCACAAGCCAAGCAGTGGATTGTTTTCAACATTCTCAGTGGAGCACCAATCACTGACGGACGCCCAGTTTTCGTAGCCGCCGGAAACGACCTGGAGATGAAAGTCCTGGGGAATCAGGCCGGGATAATAATTCGTGGGCGTGCCCGAGCCCGGATAGCCGGGGACGGTGCTGGACCGGTGGTTCATGACATTATCGAAATAAACCCGGATGCCAAACCGATGCGCCGTCTGCACCATCTGGATGAGCTGGCTCTGTGTGCCCCAGCGGGTGGCGATGGTTCCCTGTTGATCGGTGCCGCCCAAATCAAACGGGTCAAAAATATCGTAACCATAGGAGAACGCCCCGCTGTTGCCTTTGCCAGGATTCGGCACCCACAAGCTGTCATAACCCGCCTCCGCGATCTCCGGCATCTTCTGCGTCAACTGCGCCCAGGGCACGTTGAAAAGTTCCAGCATCGCTTCACCATGGACCTGGCCGGGTGTGGCGAGGAAGAACAGCAGCCAAACGCAGGCGGATGAAAGAGAAACGCGAAAAATTCCGCCGCGTTGCTGATCTGATTTGACCTTGGGAAATGGATTTGAATTCACGTGGCGGAAGACGAACGCAAAAAAATTATTTCACGCTGTTTGCGTGGACAGATTGTTAGATGAATCAAAAGGCATCAGCCTTCAAGAGTTAAGGTCGTTCAACTACTATAAGGTCTCACGGCTGAAATTCCACCGCATTTATATGCGAGCCCAACCGAAACAAGATTAAGGCAATGATTCGCAAGTCATTCACATTGAGAAACTTGCGCTCTCGATTTTCAAACTTCTCATGACTGCCCGCGACTGCCCTGCTCCCGATTACGAGATGACTTCCAGCGTTTCATGCGCTATTTTCGTAAATGCCTTTCCTGACGTCTTGCTTGTCATTCAACGCCGGCTCATAATTCCAGCATGGCCCGGCCCGCAGCAATTCTGGCAGCGCTCATCCTGGCATGCTTATCGTGTCTCCCGGTTCGCGCCGTGGTCTTGTGGAGCGATCTTGGCGCAACCCCGGAGCGCGACACCGGCGCGGGGATTGACATTTTGGGAGGGGTGGTTCATCGCGATGAGACGGACTCGGACACACTCTATTTTAAATTCCATCTCAATCCGGGCTCCGATGTCACCACGGAGGAGTATTTTGCGGGATTTCAGTTGTTTGAAGACGACACTCCGCGATTGGGGGTGGGCAACTCGCTGAAAGCCTGGGCGTACAGCGCGTACAACACATCCGAGAAAGGCGAGTCCAACACCGTGTTTGGCGATTTCGACCTGCGTTCTTCCCAGCCGGAGTCGTACGGGATCGGCTCTTTCTTCAACTATGAATTGCCGCGCCGGGGTATCGAGCGCACGGTAGTGTTCAAAGTCCAATATGTGCGCGGGGGAGATGACCTGGTAACTGTGTGGTTGAATCCCGATCTCTCGACCAATGCCACCGAGGAAAGCCAGCCGGCAAGCCTGACCACAAAATTCAAGGCCAACGCCTGCTTCAATCAAATCCGGCTGCGCCATGGCGGCGGCGGGCCGGGCTGGGTGTTCAGCGACATGGCAATTGCCACGTCCTTCGCCGACTTCATAACACCCCGAACCGCGGACGTCGGGAGTTCAGCACGCTTCACCTTCCAATCCTGGCAGCGCGAGGAAGGGCTGCTGCAGAATTCCGTGCGAGCGCTGGCGCAAAGCAGCGACGGCTATTTGTGGATCGGCACGCAGGATGGCCTGGCGCGGTTTGACGGGGTGCAATTCACGGCTTACGGCATGAAGGACGGCATGCCCAACGGACCGGTGAGCGCGGTCATGGAAGACAGCCGGGGAACGCTGTGGATTGGGACGGTTGGAAGCGGCCTGGTCAGCCGTCAGGGCGGCCGTTTTTCGACTTACACCGCCAGGGACGGCTTGCCGTCCGACACCATCACGGCGCTGGCGGAGGACAGCGAGGGGAAGATGTGGATAGGCACCGAAGCGGGGCTGGTCACCTGGGACGGAAGCAGGTTTGAAGCATTGGAGGCCGCGGAGGCAATCCGCGCAAAAGCCATCACGACGTTGTTCAAGGACCGCAGCGGCACAATGTGGGTGGGGGCGCACGGAGCCGGAGTGTTCCATTTTCTCGCCGGCAAATTCAAGGCCGTGACGGATGAGGCGGCGGACGAGTTGCTGCGGGATCCTCATGCCGTGCTGGTGGACCAGGGCGTGCGGCTGTGGATTGCGGCGGG
>DATMLG010000466.1:0-3733 GCA_035570675.1 Verrucomicrobiia bacterium
GCTCACTGTTGACACGGCAGGGCCGCGTCCACGGAGTGCTGCGGGTGGCGGTGGTGGGTGGCGGCTGCTCGGGGCTGCAATACAAGATGGATCTCCAGGACGGCCCGGCGAACCGCGACATCCTCGTGGAGTCGGGCGGCATCAAGGTGGTGGTGGACCCGAAGAGCGCGCTTTATGTCACGGGCAGCGAGCTGGATTACGTGGACGCGCTGCAGGACGGGGGCTTCAAGGTGAAAAATCCCAACGCCGCCACGAGTTGTTCCTGCGGCGAAAGCTTCAGCGCCTGATGCCGCCGGTCGAAGCTGAGAAGGCGCCATCCCGCGCATCCATGACGGATTATTTCAAACTGCTGGAACAGCCGCGCCGTCCCTGGCTGGACGCCGATTCGCTGAAGCAAACTTTCCTCGCGCGTTCGGCGCAGCTCCACCCGGACCGCGTCCACAACGCACCGGAGGCGGAACGGCAGGCGGCGGCAGAGCGTTATGCCGAACTCAACTCGGCTTACCAGTGCCTGCGCGAACCGAAGGAGCGGCTGCGGCATCTGCTCGAACTGGAATCGGGCGCTCGCTCGCCGGACATCCAGCAAGTGCCGCCGGAATTGACGGAGCCGTTCTTCGAAATTGGCCGTTTGTGCCGCGAGGCGGACACGCTGATTGCAGAAAAGGAGAAGAAGACGTCGCCGATACTGCAGGCGCGGCTGTTTGAACGGGGCGCGGAAAGAACGGATGAACTGCTGGCGATGCAACGGAAGATTGGCGGCCACCGCGAGGAATTGATGGCGGAACTGAAGGCGCTCAACGCGGCGTGGGAATCGCCGGCAGTCGGCACGCCGCTGCCGCTCGCGCGGCTGGAGGAAATCCGCCGGCGGCTGGGATATTTTGCGCGCTGGTCGGAGCAGATTCAGGAACGGCTGGTGAAACTGAGTTTTTGAGATGATGGGCAAAAGATTGATCGGCGTTTGGGTTTGCCTGCTGGGGGGCCTGGGAGCGTTTGCGGCCCCTGCCGCCGAACCGTGGCAAACGGCGCTGGCCCGGATGCCGCTGGGCGCGAACGTCACGGAATTAAACGCGACGAATTGCGTGAAGGTCATGCTGGGCGCGTTTCAATCGAACGACGCGGTGAAGGCTCTGGTTTTCCTGCCGGGCGCGACCGATGAGTTTTATTGGCACCAACTGACGAAGGCGAAGTTGACGAATGATTCGCCGTCATTGCTGGATGCCGTCAACGCGCTGACAGACCAGACGCGGATTCGCGCGATGTTCCGGCCGCCGATGCTGCTGTTGCGGGCGGATTCGGACCCCGTGGAACCGCAGGGAGAAATCATCGACGCACCAACGGCCCGGCGGATCATGCAACGGCGGTTCGTGGCGCACGCATTATACAACGACCGTGACTGGGATTCGTTGCGGTCGACATTGAGGAAGACCTGCCGGGTGGATTTCAGCCCGGGCATGTATTCGAGATACTCGTTCCATTTTTACCGGCACAGTTTTGCCGCCTGGAACCTGACGGGATGGGAGGCGCTGGAAGTCATGTCCCTGGCGGGCAAGACCACATTCAGGGTGGAGGAAGACCGGGTGATCTTTCAAGAAGACCATCGCGGGCTGTAGGCGGCATCAGTCCGTCAGGAGGGGACAACTGCGCATATTTTGGACATAGATGCGCAAAAAACGCCAGCCCATGTCTTTCGCAGTCTGCTCACTTGCGGCCCACAATCGGGAAGTTTGAAGCGAAGCAAACCGGCACGGGCCATGCTCGACTTTTGCCATGCAGAAAAAAGCGCTTGCGCAAACGAGCCATTTTTCCGTTCTCTCCGTCTTCGCCATCACGACGAAGGTGAAAAGGCCATTCATAAATCCGCCCGCAGACGCCGCGGCTCCGGCTGTGCGTTACTTCAATCAGTAGTATTTTCCTGGCGGCCCGCGCAAGCGGGTCGCCAGTCTCTGTTTCAAAACTGTCCGTGGGGCCATCTGCTTACGAATCAACGTTCGTGCGTGAAGGCGAGAATGCTCAGAGGCGGCAAGGTGAAGGCCGCGGAATAAGGCTGGCCGTGGACGCTATAATCATCCGTGTTGACCCCGCCAAGATTCCCCACATTGCCGCCACCATAAATGGCGGCGTCGCTGTTCAGGATTTCCCGCCAATGGCCCGGCCGGGAGAGGCCGACGCGATAATGGGTGCGGAGGACGGGCGTCAGATTCAGGATGACGACGAGTTCGTCATCACGGCCCTGGGCCCGGCGGGCGTAGGAAAGGACGCTGTTCAAGTGGTCGGAGCAGTCAATCCAGCGGAATCCCTCGGCGTCGTAGTCGGATTCCCAGAGCGCGGGTTGCCCCAGATAAACGCGGTTCAAATCCTCGACGAACCGTTGCAGGCCGTGATGGTACGGGCCCTGGCCGAGCAGGTGCCAGTCCAGGCCGGCGTTCGCGTTCCATTCGGCGCGCTGGCCAAACTCGCCGCCCATGAACAGCAGCGGCTTGCCGGGAAACGTCCATTGGTAGCCGAGCAAGGTGCGCAAATTGGCGAACTTCAGCCAGTCGTCCCCCGGCATCCGGCCCAGCAGTGAACCCTTGCCGTGAACGACTTCATCATGTGACAGCGGCAGCACAAAGTTTTCGTTGTGATGATAAAGCATCGCGAACGTCAGGTCGTTCTGGTGGTACTTGCGATGGACCGGATCGCGCATGAAGTAACCAAGCGTATCGTGCATCCAGCCCATGTTCCACTTGAAGGAAAACCCGAGTCCGCCCAGGTACGGCGGGCGGGTGACGAGGGGCCAGGCGGTGGATTCCTCGGCGATGGTGACAATGCCCGGATTCTCCGTGTGCGCGACGTAATTGAATTTTTTGAAAAACTCGATAGCCTCGAGATTTTCGCGGCCGCCGAACTGGTTGGGGATCCATTCTCCCTCCTGTCGCGAATAATCCAGGTACAGCATCGAAGCCACCGCGTCCACGCGCAGGCCGTCAATGTGATAGCGTTCGCACCAGAAGAGCGCGTTGGCGGTAAGGAAATTGACCACCTCGTGGCGCCCGTAGTTAAAGATGAGGGTACCCCAGTCCTGGTGCGCTCCCTTGCGCGGGTCCTCGTGCTCGTAGAGGCAGGTGCCATCGAACCGAGCCAGCGCCCAATCGTCGCGGGGAAAGTGCGCGGGCACCCAATCGATGATGACGCCGATGCCGGCCTCGTGGAAGGCGTTCACGAGGAATTGAAAATCATCGGGTGTGCCGAACCGGGTCGTGGGAGAATAAAAGCCCGTGACCTGATAGCCCCAGGAGGGGTAAAAGGCATGTTCTGAAACCGGCAAGAATTCCACGTGCGTGAAGCCGAGGTGTTTGACATACGGAACCAGCTCCACGGCCAATTCGCGGTAGCTGAGAGATTCCGCCGCCGACTTTTTTCGCCAGGAACCAAGATGCACCTCATAGACGCTCATCGGCGACCGGAGCGCGTTGTGTTCGCGGCGTCGCTTGAGCCAGTCGGCATCCGTCCACGCAAACTTGCGGTTGTCCCACACGATGGAGGCGTTCTTGGGCGCGGCTTCGAAGAAGAAGCCGTAGGGATCGGCCTTCAACACCAGATCCCCGTGGGCGTTTTTAATCTCGTACTTGTAGAGCGTGCCCTCGCCGAGGCCGGGGATGAAAAGTTCCCAGACCCCGGACGCGCCCAGCAGCCGCATGGGATGATAACGACCGTCCCAGTTGTTGAACGCGCCGACGACGCTGACCCGCTG
>DATMLG010000467.1:0-4657 GCA_035570675.1 Verrucomicrobiia bacterium
CTGTTGAAGGTGAAATCACCCTCAAAAACCGCCTGGCTGCCGCTGCCCAGCCCGTTATACGCAAACAGGTCGGAAACAATGCTCCCGGAGAAGGCGGCCCCGGTGACATTTTTGATCGTGTTGACGTTGGCAATCGCATTCAAGGCGGCGCTGCCAATGGTGGTGTAGGAGTTTGCATTTGCCGCCGGGATTTCCGCCACATTGGCGGTGGTGGTCCCGTTGTATTCCAGGATGCCGGTTTCCTTGCCGACACCCACGACCCCCAGCACATCACTGGCGCCGGTGTTGGCGGTCGATCTCGTGATGTCGTTCGGGGTGGTGTTCTGGACAAGAGGATCGTTGCGCTTCTTCGTGAAGAAGTCCGACCCGCCGTTTCCCGTCGTGCCAAACACGGCGAGCGACAGGTTGTTGTAATTGGCGAAGTTGCCGGACAGTTGTGACACCGTGTAACCGTTGGCCACGCTGGTCAGCACGACGGTGCCGTTGTCCGCCGCCGCCTCCGCCTGCAGGTTGGCCACGCTGCCAAGATCGACCTCGAAGTCCGACGAGCCGGTCTGGCTGAAGTCGAGGATCAAATCGCCGCTGTTGTAGGTGAACACATTTTGCGCATGCACGGACAAGGCGGACAGCGCCAGGCCGGTGATGCCCAGGATGGGAATGTACTTTTTCATATGTCTTTTACTTTTGGATTGCATTTTTTTGGTTTTAGGTTGTTTTGCTTTTGCGAATCCTCCAGTGAACCGGTCAGATTCAAATTTTTATTGGCGTTTGAGCCATAAAGGATTTGAAATCACCGAAACGTCATATGATTCAGGGATACGATTCCACGCTGTAGTATCGCGCGGTGTTGGTGGCGGAGTTGTCATGCAGCTTGCCCGGCGCCCCGGTGCCCGCCACGGGGCTGGGCAGGACGGCCCAGTTGGTGCGGCTGTTGGACAGAAGCGTGCTGTAAATCAGCTGGTACTTCACCGCCGGCTTGGTGGTGAATGTCACCGCGGCAACATCGTTGCTGGCCGCAATGGAAGTGATGGTCGGTGCGTCCAGCAGCGGGCCGGCCTGGAAGACCAGCGTCCCGCTGGCGGACAGGGTGAAGCTGCCGACGAGCGTTGCCGCCGGCTCGGGCGTGCTGTGGGCATCCACCTCATAAAACAAGACCGAGGTCGGGGTGACTCCCGTGACGCTGGCCGTCACGCCCCCGTTGGCGCCCAGCAGCGGGATCGCGCTGGGGGTGGTGCCGCCGTCGGAGGCGGTGTAATCGAAGGAATACCTTCCCGTGGTTCCAGCGGGGTTGATATTGACGTAATTTGTGCCCGGCGGGACTTCTGTCTGGATATTGTCGTTCGTCGGTCCATCGCCGACTGCGCTTATGACGGAATAGAGGTTGTTCCACTTGGACGTGGTCACGTCAAACTCCGCGGTCAGCGGCTGGGTGTCGGAAACCCAGGCCTCCGAAGAGGGGGACTTTGTGGCGGCAATGACGGCAAATTGCACGTTGCCATTGGTCAACGCATAGTTGCTGGTCACCACGTTGAGATTCCAGTTGGTGACCACGTTCGTGTAGCCATTGGGAAAACCCAGGAACTGGCTGATGTTGCCGAGGTCAAACTCCACATTGTTTTTGTTGCTGGCGCGAAAGATGAGGAGCACGTCGCCGTCGGTGTACGTCCAGGCTCTCGCGGCTGGCGCCGCGAACAGGGCCAGTCCGCCCAGGCAGGGCAGGATTATTTTTTTCAGGTTCATGGTAGGATTACTTTTCGGGTTGTTGGTTGAGAGGTCGGGTTGCGCAAAATTCACCTGGCCAGTTCCGCCGTGGCCGGAAAAAATTCCCCGTCGAGCTTGTCGCTCTCCAGGTTGATGTCATTGAAGAGCCAGGAGGACAGGTAACGCTCGCTGGCGGAGGGGACTACGACCACGATTTGTTTGTCCTTGTTTTCCGGGCGGCGCGCGACTTGCAGCGCGGCCCAGATGCTTGCGCCGCTGGAAATGCCGACGGGAATGCCGTCCAGCCGGTTTACCTCCTTGGAAATCGGGCCGGAATCCTCCTCCTGCACGCCAATGACTTCATCCACGATTTCCCGGTTCAGGTTCTCGGGAATGAAACCCGCGCCAATGCCTTGAAGTTTGTGGGGGCTCGGAGTACCGCCCGCAATCACCGGGGACTTGGCCGGTTCCACGGCAATGGCGCGGAAAGAAGGTTTGCGTGATTTGATCACCTCCGCCACGCCGGTGATGGTCCCGCCCGTCCCGACGCCGGCGACCAGGATGTCCACCCGGCCGCCGGTATCGCGCCAGATTTCCTCGGCGGTGGTCCGACGATGGATGGCGGGGTTGGCGGGATTTGAGAATTGCTGGAGGATGACGCTGTTGGGAATGTTCTGGTGCAATTCCTCGGCCTTGGCAATCGCCCCCTTCATCCCCTTGGCGCCTTCGGTGAGCACGACCTTTGCGCCCAGAATCTTCAGCAGCTTGCGGCGCTCCGTGCTCATGGTTTCCGGCATGGTGAGAATCAGCTTCAAACCGCGCGCCGCCGCGACAAAGGCGAGCGCAATGCCCGTGTTGCCGCTGGTTGGCTCGATCAGCACGGTGTTCCCGCCAATCGCACCGGTTTCAAGCGCGGCGTCAATCATCGCCACGCCGATGCGGTCCTTGACGCTGGAAAGCGGATTGAAGAATTCGAGCTTGAGAAGAATCTCGGCGAGGGCGCCGTGATTCTTGGCGGTGCGATTGAGACGGACCAGCGGCGTGTTGCCGATGGTTTCGGTGATGTCATTGTATATGCGGCTCATAAGCGTGATGGGTCAGAGGTTGGGTGCGTAGGCGATAAATTTGCGGTATTCGGCCAAAATGCTCCGCAGCGCCATGGCCAGGGCGAATTCCTTCAGATAGGCGGGCGGGGCCTTGGGGGCTTCGAGCGTGATTTCAAATGGCCGCGGATGCGCCTTGGGCGGCGCGCTCAATCCGCCGTCGGTGGAGTCGTGCACCACGCCATCACGGGCGGGCGCACCCTCGATGAAATCGTGCTCGTCGCGCGGGAGAAAAATTTCAGCGGCCTTCAGTGCCGGTCCGATGAGATGCTTCGTCAGCGTCAGGCTGCGCACGACGCCGTAAAAGCCCTGACCCTCCCCGTGTGAGTGCAGAGAAATGAGGCCGTCGAACGAATGCGAAACAAGTTCGGCCTGGAGGATGCGGACTTCAGGCTGCGCGGAGTTCTTCCAGAATTCACGATTCAAATCCCGGCCGTTGCGCGCATGGCGGGTGTTGTCCTCAAAACCGGTGGGATTGCAGACGGGATAAATGGACAGGCAATAGCCGGCGGCAAGTTCCGGCCGGGCTTCCAGCAATTTTAAAAATTGGACCAGCGCATGCGCGCCTTCCGGCTCGTCTCCGTGGATGGCGGCGAACAGGCCAAGGCGGATGGGACTGCCTCCGCCCCTCGGCCCCACAAATAAATAGCGGGGCACTTCATAGAATTCACCCGCGACTTCGAAATGGGCGCCATGGTTGGCGACGAGATTGGGCGAGCCGGCCGCAATCTTCTCCAGCGGGGCCAGCAAATCAGAAATCGAACGCCGCGCGCGCGGAGCGGGGACGGAGGAACGGGTTTTGGGTTGGGAAGCGCCGGCTTCTCCGTGAACCGAATCCAAAATGTTCTGCATGAACTTTGTTTCTCGTCTTCATGCGAACTTCCGGAGGTCCGGTGAGTTTACCGCAAAGTTAAAATTGAAATCCAGTTGTCTGGATTTTCTGCCCCGGCTATTTGGGCCGGTCCAGACGCACTTTCTCCAACCGCTCGACTTGTGTGACGTGCGAGTCGTGAACCGTGATTTGCACGGTCCCGAACTTGAGCGAGTCAACCTGCTTGCGGACCAGCTCCAACCAGGCCGGCAGTTCCTTGTCTGCTTCAAGCCGGCTCTTCGGTTCGCCGCCGCTTTGATTACTGCTCATAATTTATTGAACGATTTGACGAGAATATCATTATTCTCTACTATGTCAATAGATATTTGATTAATTTATTCAAATCATTTGATTATAATGACTTTGACGATGAGTTTACGACCGATTATACGTCAGTTTCCCTCCGGGATACTGTGTCGTGAGAGGAAAGATTCAGGTTGGGAAAGGTTCAATGGGCAGATCCGGATTAAGGTGGTGTTCCTTCAGCCACGTAGCATTGAAATATTTGGACTGATATTTCATTCCGGAATCGCAAAGCATGGTGACGATGGTCTGTCCGGCGCCGCGCTCCCTGGCGAAACGGACTGCGCCGGCCACATTGATGCCGGAGGAAAGACCGAGCAGCAAACCCTCCTCACGCAACAATTGATACACGATGGTCAACGCCATCTGGTCTTCGATGCGATAAGCGCGGTCCACGGCCAGGCCTTCCAAGTTTTTCGTCACGCGCGTCTGGCCGATGCCTTCGGCGAGGGAATCACCGTCCCGGGTATCGGTGTTTCCGTGGGTAAACCATGACCACATGGCCGCGCCGTAGGGATCGGCGCACACGGTCGCAATCCTTGGGTTACGCTCCTTCAAATACATGGACGTGCCGGCCAGCGTTCCGCCAGTGCCCACTGACGCGACGAATGCCGTGACTTCGCCCTTCGTTTGTTCCCAGATTTCCGGGCCGGTCGTGCGGTAATGAGCCAGGCGGTTG
>DATMLG010000468.1:0-4492 GCA_035570675.1 Verrucomicrobiia bacterium
GATTTCCGTGGGATAACCAAAGCCCAGCGAACGGAATGGCATGTTGACCGTGTGGCAGGCCATGTCGCCCAATGCCCCGGTGCCAAAATCCTGCCAGCCGCGCCACACAAATGGATTGTAAGCGCCCTTCTTGAACGGGCGCTCCGGCGCCGGCCCCAGCCAGATGTCCCAGTTCAACGAATCAGGCACCGGATCCGAGCCGTCCGGGCGGACCATCCCCTGCGGCCAGATCGGACGGTTCGTCCAGACATGCACCTGCCGCACTGGCCCGATGACCCCGGCTTGAATGCATTCCACCGCCCGGCGCAATCCGTCATGGGAACTGCCCTGATTGCCCATCTGCGTCACCACCCCGGTCTCGTTTGCCAGGTTGCGTAGATAGCGCGCCTCGTAAATCGTCTGGGTCAGCGGTTTCTGGCAGTAAACCGCCTTGCCCATCTTCATCGCCCGTGAGGCAACCATGGCATGCAGGTGGTCCGGCGTCGAAACCGATACCGCGTCCAGATTCTTGCCGGCTTCATCCAGCAGCTTCCGGTAATCCTGGTAAAACTTGGCGTCGGGATATTTTGTCCGTTGCCCGGCCGAGTAATTCACGTCCACGTCGCACAGCGCGTAAATATTTTCGCTCTCGCAACAAGCCGCATCGCTCACACCCTTGCCCCCTGCGCCGATGATTGCAATGTTCAGCTTGCTGTTTAAATTCTGACCGCGCAAAAGCGTTGGCACGCCGAAGGCCGCCGCGCCGGCGGCAAAGGCGGCGGATTTTAGGAAGTCGCGACGATTCCAGCGCTGCGAAGAAGCCGAGGATTTTTTCATGTATCATACTTAACTCCCAAATTCAGCCAGCAAAAGAAAAAAATGGCATTTCTTTGAGGTCTTTTCTCATTGCGCGGAGCGCCTCATGCACCGAAACGAACCATCATACTCGGCCGGCAAGCCTTTGATAATCAAGACAAAGCCCGGCCTCTGTCTTTGGTCGCACCCTCAATGTGCCGCGTGCGCCATGACCGTGATTTGCTTTGACATTCCATCGCCGCCACGCAAATTCAGTCGAAACTTTTGACCCTTAAAAACCTTTAACCCACCAACTTATTTCTGCTTCCATGCGTGCCAGCGGTCAGTCCCCTGCGGAATTCATTCCGGATGATTATAAAATCGGTGGCTTTGCCCTCGGCTGCCAGGCGTGGACTTTCTGCGATTTCACCGTTTTCGAGGCCATTGATAAAACCGCCGCCACCGGCGGCAGGATCATCGAACTCTATCCCGGCCAAAAGCTCGGCCCGGACAAACCCGGCGTCGTGTTTGATCATAATTCTCCCGACGATCTCATCTCCGCCGTCGCGGCCCACCTCCAAGAGCGCGGCATCCACGCGGCGAATTATGGTGTCGTGGGTGTTCCCAACGACGAACCGGGCGCCCGCAAACTTTTTACCTTCGCAAGAAAACTCGGCCTTTACGCCATCACCACCGAATCCGTGGACTCCGTTGACCTCATCGAAAAACTGGCCATGGATTACGACATCCGGGTCGGATTTCACAATCACCCACGCCGTCCGACCGATGCGAGCTACCAACTCTGGGATCCCAATTATGTTCTCAGCCTGATCAAGGATCGCGATCCCCGCGTCGGCGCTGCAGCCGATGTCGGCCATTGGGCCCGTTCCGGACTCGACTCGGTTTCCTGCCTGAAAATTCTGGAAGGCCGCCTCATCAGCGCCCATCTGAAGGATGTGAATGCAAAATCACCCGATGGCCATGACGTGCCGTTCGGCACCGGGGTCTGCAATTTTCCCGGCATTCTCACGGAATTGAAACGCCAGAATTTTGGCGGCAATCTTTCCATCGAACACGAATACAACTGGGCGAACAACGTCATTGATGTCGCCCAGTGCGTCGGTTTCGTGCGCGGTTTCGGCGCGAAATAATTTATGCCCGCGGCGGCGGTGTACGGCTGCCCAGATGCCGCCAGTTTTCTCCCTCGTTCAGAAATACCAGCCACCGCTCATTCCTCGCGGCAACACTGGCGATTGCCGTTTCCTCCAGAATCATGCAGGCGGTCGACAGCGCGTCGGATTCCGCCGCGGTATCCGCCAGCGCCCACACGCGGTTTCGGCGCGACCCCGGCAGCCCCGTGCGCGGATCAATGATGTGCTGCCCCTTCACGGCAAGGCCCGAACCGCTCAGCGAACCATCGGCTAGCCAGACGCGATGTGGCGAATTGTCTTCGCCCAGACCGCATGACCAGCCCGGACTGTCCGCCGGCGCGGCGCCCGCGAGGATGCTGCTTCCCCCGGCGACGAGCAGAAACGCCGCGCATTCCCATTCACCCAATACCTCCGCCATCCGGTCCAGGGCAAAGCCTTTGCCGATCGCGCCAAGATCAAATTCCAGTTTCCCCGTGTCACAACGTATTGAAAATTTTTCCCGCAGTAACGACCACAGCGGTTTCACGGCCTGCGTTTTCATCGCGGATGCGGTCACCAAAAACGCGCCGCCGGTGGCCAGTTCCATCCGTTGCGCGATTTCCAGGCAGCTAAACGCCGGCTCGCTCAGTCGCAGCTTTTCGCCGGGGGCAAGCTGCGCGATTTGCGAAATCTCGCTGCTGGCGCGGAAGCGGCTGAGCAATGATTCCAACGTGTCCGTCACCGCGAACGCCGCCTGTGCGGCCTGCGCCGCGTAAATTTTCTCCTCACCGGCGATGCGCACCTGGAACTGCGTCGCCATCGCGTGGTGATTGAAAACATGGATGCCGCTCATGGCGAAGCTTCCTTTGCCGCCGGCACCCAAAGGATCATCAAAACCTCCGGGCGCACTCCGAAGAATTCCGGGCGGCAGTTTTTCAATTTGTCCCCGAGCTTTTCCGCCGCCTCCGGCGACGTGATGAAAAAGTCCGCCGCGCCAGGGTCCTGTGCCGGCTGCCAGAAACCCGTGCGCGAGAATTTCCGCAGATACCATGGCAACGGCCACGGATCTGCCGCCACGACAGCAATTAGCGGCTGCGTCAGTTTTTCCTCCCCCGCCATTTGCTCCAACCGCGCCGGCAACCGGAGTAAATCCTCACCAGTATGCGCATAGGCGTAGGGATTCTCCTCCGCGGCGGGAAATTGGAAGACCCGCTTTTGCACATCGTGCCCCATCGCGCCCGCGAGTATGATTGCCGGAAGCAACCACAACCACCGCACGGGCGACGGCCCGGTCCTTTCCAAAATTCGCGTGACGGCCACGCCGCCCAGCAAAGCCATGGGCAGCCAAAAATTCAGCGCGAGCCATGGCGTCTTGTAGGGAATGGCGCAATAGACCAGGGCGATCATGACGGCATAAATCGAAATAAAAACACGCGCATTAAAAATCTTTTGCCGCGCGAAATCATAGATAACGAAGACCAGGCCAATTACCGCCAGACCGGATAATGCCGCACCCGACCACCCGCCGCCCAATAGCCGCGCATAGTACCAAACCGGTTTTTCATGGCCCTCACCGCCGGCCCGTGCTGCGAATGATGGAACGGCCCGGAACAAATCAGCCAGGCCCCGCCAGTTTTGCTCGAACCAGCTGAACAGCACAACGGCGGTCAAAACAAAAACCGCGGTCGCCGCCAAAACAGCCTTGAACGCCGATGCTCCCGGCTTTCGCGGGCGAGCCAACCGGAAAGCAATCGCGGCGATGCCCAGTGCAAAGAAGTGAATGACGCAGGTTTCCTTCACCGCGAGCATGAGCGCGGCGCAGAAACCCGCCACAGCGGCCGGCCAAACTGATTCCGCCTCCAGCGCCCGCCACAGGGACAAAATCAGTCCAAGAGTCGCTGCGACGAACAGGGTTTCATGGATGAAATAGCGGTTGTAATAAAGTGGCAGCGGCGCAAAAGCAAAAAGCAGGGCGCCAACGACGCACACCGTGAATCCAAACATCTCCACACCCGCGCCGAACAGCAACACCATGAATGTTCCTGTCAACACCGGCGTGAGGCGGAGCTGCGTTTCCGTCAGATCGGCAAAGCTTTTTGTGCCAAGCATCCGGACCAGCGGCTCGGCTAACATGTAAAGCGCGGGTCCGTGGCGGTCCTGAGGGTCGTAATGGTAGGGGTGGCCGGCGAGCAGTTCCCCGGTAATGAAGGCGTTGACGGATTCGTCGGTGTGCATCGGCCGTTCGCCAAGTTGCGGCAGCCGCACGGCGAACGCGAGCAGGGCGAGGACGGCGAAAACCGTCCAGCGGACTTTAGGAGGCGGGTTTGCCAAACACTTCGACCTCAGTGTAGTGGTTCATCTTGTTGGTCGTGTTGCCCTTGCTGTAGAGCCGGACGTAACGGCCCTTGACGCCCTTCGCATCGATAAGCTTGCCTTCAAAGCTCTCGATGTAGTCCAGGTCCTTGCCGGCGCCCAGGCCGAGTTCGTTGCTGGCAGCATTGTTGAAAATGGTCGTCACGTCCTTTGTAAAAGCAGGATCGTCCGAGACCTGCGCGACGACATCAAAATATACCCGGGCCTGCGAATGG
>DATMLG010000469.1:0-7617 GCA_035570675.1 Verrucomicrobiia bacterium
CAGAAGATTTCAGCTGCCGCCGGCGTCCGGCGCGCCGGAATTGAACCTCTACGCGAGCCGTTCGACGATTGACACGGGAGTCGAGCTGTCCCCGCCCGAGATCGTGCTTCAAACCACTGCCCGCACCATTACCACGCAAACGAGCCAGGAAGACTTGACGGTGAACCAGGATCTGGGTTTTAGAGTGTCGCAACCGTTGCCTGAGATTGAAGGGTTGCGTTCTGTGATCTCGGCCGGTCTTAATTTCAAGACATACAATGTTCAGAGCGAAAAGTCGCTTAACTACGAATTCATCGAGATTCTGCATCATACTCCCGGCGATGCTGGCTACCAGCAGATTGGTTACTTGAGCTCCCCGTTTCCGACGTCCGCCATGAACATTCAATACGTGCCGATTTCGTTTCGTTGGGATGCCAGCCGCGTGGACAGCCTTGGCAGCTTCAGTTTTGGATTCAATTACAACCCTAATATTTGGGCCTCCGGCGGCAGCACCAATGTCCAAAGTATCACCGGGTCAACGAAGTCCAGCGCCAACTGGCAGGTGCTGGGGGCCAGCGCGGGCCGGGATCAATTGCTTTACCGGGATTGGCGGCTGGCGGTACGGGCGGACGGCCAGTGGAGCAGCCAGCCCTTGATCAGCAATGAGCAGTTTGGTGACGGCGGCGTGAACGGCGTGCGCGGTTATCGGGAGGGCGAGGTGTTTGGCGACACCGGCTGGAGGGTCACTTCGGAGTTGAAGACTCCGGTGCGCACGGTGGGCCTGATCAATGGAACCCAGATGCTGACGATCCGCGGCTCGCTGTTCATGGACTATGCGGAAACGTATTTGCTCGATCCCCTGGGCCGCGACAGCAGGACACCTTTGTGGGGAACCGGTTGCGGCGTGGCGGCAAACATTGGTTCGCGCGGCGAGGCCCGATTGGTATTTGGCTGGCCTTTGCTCAACAGCCCCACTTCCGAGGCCGGCCAGCTTCGAATTTCCTTCGCCTTGAATGCACAGTTTTGAACTGGTGATTCAGCTCTATTGCAGTTCGTCTGAATTCGCCCTGTTGTTGCCAGCCGTCACCAGAAAGTAACATTCGGCGGCTTTCGAATTATGACGCCCAGTAGTAAGCTGTGTGTTGAACCGTAATATCATGAGTTTCAAATTGAATCGCTTGTGCGTCGGCAACCATCGGATCGCTGCCTTTCTGGTGTCAGGGGTCTGGTTTTGCTGCCCATCTCCGGTCCCGGCCAATCCGATGGGCGCGGTCGTAACCCAGGGGTCGGCGGCGGTGACGAGCCATGGCTCCACGCTGACGGTGCAGACTGGCGGCAATACGTTCATCAACTGGTCGAGCTTCAATATCGGGGTTGCAGAATCAACCGTATTTGTCCAGCCTTCCGCCACCTCCGTGGTCTGGAACCGCATCGACGATCCCAACCCTTCGCAGATCCTCGGAACCCTCGACGCCAACGGATATGTGATTTTGCAGAACCCGTCCGGATTTTACGTGGGTGGCCAGGCGGCAATCAATGCGGCGGGACTGATCATGACCACCGCACCGACTCCTCCGCCAGATCTTTCCGGCGGGGGAGCCTGGCAGTTTAATGCGCTGCCTCCCACCGCCAAAATCATCAATTACGGCCAGATCAGCATCGGCAACCACGGCTCGGCTTATCTCATCGCCAATGACATCGAGAACAACGGCTCCATTTCGGCTCCCGGCGGCAATATTGGGCTTTACGCTGGCCAACAGGTGCTGCTTTCCGATCGCCCGGACGGGCGCGGGTTGAGCGCCGCAGTCACCCTTCCGCAGGGTTCGGTGGACAACTCAGGCAAACTGGTTGCCGACGCCGGGACGATCGCGCTTAACGCACGGGTGGTGAATCAGGGCGGCCTTATCCAGGCGAACTCAATTCAGGAGCAGAACGGTGTCATCGAGCTGGTTGCCGGCGACAGTTTGAATTTAAGCGCGTCTTCCGTGATCTCTGCAAAAGGAGATTCACAAGGGACGAGTTCCGGTGGAAACGTCACGATAAAATCCGGCAATCAATTCCTGGACAACGCGGGATCGGTCATTGATTTCTCTGGCGGCACCCAGGGCGGCAACGGCGGCGCGCTGGAAATCTCTGCCGCTGGCATGATGAACGGATTGCAATCACGGCTGCTGGGAAGCGCGGCCTCCGGATGGGAGGGGGGCTCCGTCACACTGGATCCGGGCTATGTTACATTAGTGGCAGGATCGAGCTCTTCGGGAAGCGGTTCCAGTTCGACTGATCCGCTGCTCTTGGGTGTGGGTACCTTCGCCGGCATGAGCCAGATTTCTGTGCAAGCAACACAGAACCTCGAACTAGCCACCCTTTGGAACCTTTCGGACAGTGCCACCCCCGCGGCTCTTACTTTGCAGGCCGGAGCCAATCTCACCGCGGACGGTGGTGCAGGAATCGCGGCGGGAAAGAACTGGACCTTGAACCTGACGGCGGGAGCCGACTTCGTCAGTCCCGGCAGCACCGTGCCAGGCAGCGGCACCATTATTCTGGATGCAGCGAATCCCTTCAAGACTTCGGGCCCGGCAATCAACCTGGCTGCCGGGCAGGACATTGACATGCTGAGTTCCTGGAATCTGGGGGCCAACACCAGCGGCGCCGCGGTATTGTCCCTGACGGCGGGGAACAACGTAAATTTCAGAAGCAGCCTCACTGCGGGTCAGGACTGGAGCGTGAACGTGAGCGCCGGCAATAACTTCACGGCCGGCAGCAGCGTGGTGGCCAATCAAGGCGGCATTTACGTCAACAGTTCGACTCTCACAACGGCGGACGGGAGCATTGATCTGAATGCCTTCAACGAGGTGAAAGTCACCACCGGCAGCGTCACCACCACCGCCGGCGGGAACATTACTGTCTTCACGACTGCGGGCAACGTCACCACCGGCACGGATGCGACTGGATATGCTTTCAAAGGCGCAAGCTACGCCCCCAGCCTGCCGCTGGGCGGGATCAGCACCGCGGCGGGCGGGAACGTTACAATCACGGCGGGCCAGGATGTCATCAGTTATCCCGCAGCCACTACGAGCGAGGGGGATGCGGGCAGCGGGGCTTTTGGACTCAATAATCCCGGGGTGGTCACGGTGACGGCGGCCCGGAACGTGACCGGTCATTTCGTGGCGGCTGACAGCGTGGACGCGCTGGGGAATCCGGTCGCGAGCACCATCACCGCAGGACAAAATGCCGGCACCGCGGGGGCGCTTCTGTCTTTGAGCCTGGTCAAGGGCGGGTGGCAAGTGAACGCAAGCTCAATTGATTTGCAGGAGGTTCGCAACCCCAACGGCATTTTCAATTCCGCCATCGGCGCGTACAACCATTTGTTTGATTACGATCCGCGGTCTTTCGTGGACCTGGTGGCCGCGAATTCCGTGGAATTAAATGGCACGGGTGTGCCTCGTGGCGACGATGCGGTGAACGTGGTGTATCCTCCTTCACTCAGCATCACCGCCGGACCCGGGGGCGTGATGTTTGACAGCGATGTCGTGCTTTTTCCTTCACCGGACGGAAATCTCAGCATCACGACCACCGGCGGGGGCTCGGTGTTTGCCCAGCAATCCGTGAGCACGCCGCAGGTCGAGGCGGGCAATGAGGTCAATCTGATCATGTCTGACACTGCCCCCACGCAGAACCAGTGGACGGGCGAAAGTTTTGGTTTGGACAACGCAGTCATTCCTGTGCATCTGAATGACCCCATTCCGGTGGTCATGAATATTTCAGGCAATCTCAATGACATGAACATTGTCCTGCCCAAGCAAGCAACCATTACTGTCGGCGGCAACATGGAAAACAGCAGTTTTTCGGGGCAAAACCTGCATAGCGGCGATGTGACCTCAATCACCGTGACCGGCCAGCTTTTTGACCGCGCCTCGGTCACTTACGAGCAACTGGGCAGTGCCCTCCCTGTCGCATTCAACTCGGACGCCAAGCTTAGCGCCTTTATTGCCGGCCTCTTCGATGCCAACGGAAATCCTTTGTTTCCCCCGGCCGGCGAGCTGGTATTCTTTTACAACCCGGTTACCTTGCAATTGGCATACACAGGCAGCCTGACCGAGGGGACGGCGGCGACGCTGACAGGACCGATTTATCAGGCGCAGCTGGATGCCTTCGGGAGACCCGAAGTCGTCAACGGCCATGCGCTCGCGGTGGTTCCGGCCACATTCATTGATCCTGCCCTCATCAATTATTTTGTCGCCAACACGATGAATCTCCCCTCGCCCAATTTGGGTGGTTACGGCATCTCCGGACCGGGAACTTTCAACCTCACGGCCGGCTCCATGACCCTGGCTGACCCGCAGGACCAGGGCGTCTCCTCGTTCGGAGCTTCCCGCAATCCGAATCTGGCCCCGTATGCCCAAACCGGCGCGAATATTAATATCACCACCACCTCGGGCGACCTGAGCATGTTCGCTTCCACCATCAACACGCTGATGGGCGGCAACATCACCATCATTTCGGCCGGGGCGGTGGGCCTTGGTACGGCGGAAGACTTCGGATTCTCGGCGCCGAACCGCGGAGTCTATACGGAGGCGGGCGGGAACGTCTCGGTGACCGCCGTAGGAGACATCAATTTATACGGCTCCCGCATCGCCACCTTTGACGGGGGGAATATCACGGTGGCGTCCACGGGTGGCAGCGTGGATGCCGGGAATGGGACGGCGAGCGATATTAATCTTTCGTTGTACCAGATCGATCCGGTTTCACAACAGTTGCTCACCATAAACACCACTTTCAGCGGCAGCGGCATTGAAGCCCTCACTCTCCCGCTGACTTTGACAGAAGTGGATCAATCCGGAGTGTCCACCACTTTGCACTCTGATCCCAACGCCCAGCCCGGCAATATCACGGTCAGCGCCTACCACGACATCACGGCCAGCGAGGGCGGGATCGTGCAGGAGCCGCTCAACGGCAATGAAGGCGGGGGACCCGCCGTCACGCTCACCGCGGGCACCCGGGATGCCTCCGGCCACGTCGCGAGCGTCGGAAACATAGACGTCACGGGCTCCGGCGTGATTGGCGGGGCGGTGACTTTGAACGCGACCGGAAGCATCGCCGGGCTGGTGATCGGAAGGCAGGCAACCACGGTTACCGCCGTGCAAAGTTTCAGCGGAACGGTACTTTCCGGCGGAACTGCGAATCTTTCGGCGGGCGGAAGCATTTCGGGCACGGTGTTTGCCGTGGGCGCGATCAGCGTCGGTGGCGGGGCCACGGTAAGTGCAAATTTGCAGTCCTCGAGCGTCTCCGTGGGCGGCGGCCAGGCGCAATCAACCCTGGCGCCGGCAACGGCCTCCTCCACGAGCACGGCGGCGGCCGGGGCCGAGAGTAATGATGCCAAGACGGCAACCGGTTCCGACTCGGGCCAGGCAGGGGATGATCCGCTTCACAAAAAGCTGCCGCTGCTGGCCCGGTTGGTCAAGCGCGTGACCGTGATTCTGCCGAAGACATAGCCGTGCTTGATTTTTATTGGTGCGGCAAGGTATTTGGGCAGCGCCTCCTGAATCTTGGCGCCTGTCTTGGGTGCCTCGTTTGGAACGCAACACCGAAACCGGAGTTTTGACAAACGAACATGGACGGGATTCCAAGGGATCATTTTCCACCCCGGATGCAACACGGGTTTCAGGAAGGGAAACATTTGCCGCGAAAGCACAAAGACATCGCAAAAAAGAAAGGTGAAACGCAGGAAAGTCGTTTTCAGCCGGAAGGCGTTTCATCCCGGCGGCTTTTGTATACATGCCTCTTTCTGGCCGTGGTCACGATTCTGCTTTATGCGCCCGTCGTGGGGCACAGTTTTATTGACTATGACGACGCGGATTACGTGTTCGACAACCCGCATGTCACCACGGGGCTGAGCACGGCCAACCTCGTTTGGGCGTTTCGCACCGGCTTTGCCGCCAACTGGCATCCCCTGACCTGGCTTTCACACATGCTCGATTGCCAGCTGTTTGGCCTGAACCCCGGGCCGCAGCACCTCGTCAACGCGTTGCTGCACGCGGTCAACACCGCGCTGTTGTTTTTCGCCCTCGCGCGCATGACCGGCCAGCTCTGGCGCAGCGCCTTTGTGGCCGCATTGTTCGGATGGCACCCGTTGCATGTGGAGTCCGTTGCCTGGATTGCCGAGCGCAAGGACGTGCTGAGCACCACGTTCGGGTTTCTTACGATCGTGGCATATCATTCCTATACCCGTCACAAAAACTGGCGGCGGTACGCGCTGGTCGCGCTGTTTTTCTCGCTCGGCCTCATGGCCAAGCCCATGTTGGTGACACTGCCGTGCGTGCTCCTGTTGTTGGATTACTGGCCGTTGCGCCGCTTCCAACCCTCAATGCTCAACAATCAACTCTTGACTGTTCGAGGACTGCTGGTGGAAAAAATTCCGCTGTTTTCGCTGGCCGCCGCCGCCTGTGTCATTACGTTTCTGGTGCAACGTGCGTCCGGAGCGGTTGTTTCCATTGCCAGCGTACCGCTGCCACCCCGGCTGGAAAACGGACTGCTCTCCTGTTTTCGTTACCTCGGCAAAATGGTCTGGCCGGACGGACTCATGCTGCCTTATATGTTCGGCCTGGATTTTAATCCCATGATCGTTCTCGTCGCCGCCCTGGCGTTGGCGGCGCTCACGTTTGCGGCAATCCGGCTGGGCGGCCGCTTCCAGTATCTGCCTGTGGGGTGGCTCTGGTATTTGGGCACGCTCATGCCGGTCATCGGGGTGGTGCAGGTCGGCATTCAGTCCATGGCAGACCGTTATACTTATATTCCGTCAATCGGGGTGTCCATCTTGATTGCCTGGGGGGCGGGCGACGCATTGGCATACTTGGGCATGCTGCGAAAGGTGATTGCCCCGCTGGCCGTTGCGATCCTAGGTGCATGTTTGGTTCTGACGACGCTCCAGCTCCGTTACTGGAAGAACAGCGAAACGCTCTTCTTCCATTCGATCCTGGTCCAGCCCTATAACTTGGCGGCGATGGATTGCCTGGCGTGGACTTATGCCACCGACCCCGATCCACGGCTCCGGAATCCCGTCCGCGCCCTCAACCTTGCCACTGCCTGCGTGAGGGACACCGATCGGATGGACCCCAATTTTCTCGTGACGCTGTCGGCCGCTTACGCGGAATCCGGCCGGTTCCCGCTTGCCATCCAAACGGCGGAGGAGGCCTTGCAACTGCCGGGTGTGATGAAGGTGCCGGCGTTTGTGGTCAAGGCCCGGGGGTGGATTGAGTTGTACCAGGAGGGCAAGGCCATACATTCAACCGGGAGTGAACCCGGGAAAGGTGGCTGAACTGCTGATGAAGACTGCAAAGCCGTAATCGGCAGGTCGGAGCCGGCTTCCGATAACCGCGGGCCTTCCACGTTCTTTGATCTTCCGTTTCAGAGCATCCGTGGCAACAAAAAAAGCCGGAAGGAATTGCTTCCTGCCGGCCATTGGTTGGAGGTGATTCTTAGTGGGCAGTCACACTATAGACGCGGCCGGGGGTTGAACTGCTGTCCACAAAGTTGGTGCTGCTGCCGGTGCCAACAATAGGACTGCCCAAAGTGGGCCACGTGCTGCGGGGCGCAGTCAGCCCTGAAAGGTTGGTGTAAATGAGGGTGTAGGTGCCGCCA
>DATMLG010000470.1:0-2770 GCA_035570675.1 Verrucomicrobiia bacterium
GGGATTGGCGGGACGGCGATGGCCTCGGCGGCGGCGGCGATGCAGGAAAAGGGTTTCGCGGTGACGGGGTCGGACCAGAATGTGTATCCGCCGATGTCGACGTTTCTGGCGGAGCGGAAGGTGCCGGTGATGACGGGTTACGCGGAGCCGAACCTGGCGCACAAGCCGGACCTGGTGGTGAACGGGAACGCCATCTCGCGGGGGAACCCGGAGGCGGAGGCGGTGCTGGACCGGAAGCTGCGGTATTGTTCGCTGCCGGAGTTGTTGAAGGAATTTTTCATCCGCGGCAAGCGGTCGATCGTGGTGACGGGGACGCACGGAAAAACGACGACGACCTCGCTGCTGACGTGGGTGTTCGAGCACAGCGGGTTGAAGCCGAGTTATCTGATCGGCGGGATACCGAACAATTTCAGCCAGGGGGCGCGGTTCACGGACAGCGAGTGGTTCATCATCGAGGGGGACGAGTATGACACGGCGTTTTTCGACAAGCGGAGCAAGTTTGTGCATTACCTGCCGGAGGTGGCGGTGATCAACAACGTGGAGTTTGATCACGCGGACATTTTCGAGAACCTGGCGGCGGTGCAGACGGCGTTCCGGCGGCTGATCAACCTGGTGCCGCGAAACGGGCAGTTGCTGGCGAACGGGGACGACGCGAACCTGGCGCCGCTGCTGGACGTCACGCATTGCCCGGTGAAGCGGTTCGGGCTGGGGGAAAACAACGCATGGCGCGCATATAATCTGGCGCTGGCGCCGACGGTGACGGAGTTCGAAACGCCAAGCTTCAAGTTCAGAATTAATTTGCTGGGCGAATTGAACGTGCGGAACGCGCTGGCGGTGGTGGCGGCGGCGCGGCACTGCGGATTGAAGAACCATCAGATCCAGGAGGCGTTTGACACGTTCAAGGGAATCAAGCGGCGGATGGAGGTGCGCGGGGTTGGCGGCGGAGTGACGGTGGTGGATGATTTCGGGCATCACCCGACGGCGATCCGGGAGACGTTGCGGGCGCTGCGGGTGAAGTTCAAGGGGCAGAAGCTGTGGGCGGTGTTCGAGCCGCGCAGCAACACGACGCGGCGGAATGTTTTTCAGCGGGAGCTGGCGGAGGCGTTTGCGGACGCGGACGCGGTGGTGGTGTCGGAAGTGGCGCGGCTGGAGTTATTGCAGGCGCACGAACGGCTGGACCCGGCGCGGTTGATGGAGGATTTGAAGGGCCAGGGAAAAACGGCGGCTTATCTGCCGGACGCGGAGGCGATCGTGAATCATCTGGCGAAGCATGCGGAGGGCGGCGACGTGGTGTGCGTTTTCAGCAACGGGGGGTTTGGCGGGATCCACGGGAAACTGCTGGAGCGGTTGAGCCACGCGCGGAGATGAGAAACTCTAACTGCCGCGGCCGCCGGGACAGGAGGCGCGCAGGAAGAGGGTGTTGGTTGCGGCGGAGTAATCGTGGAGGGCGAGGTTGTGGAGGATGCGGGACTTGAGGTCGTCGAGGGCCGGATCGGTGACGCGTGCGACATCCTCGCGGGCCTCGGCGAAACGGCCGGCGTTGACCTTGAAGCGGGCGAGGTGGATGTAGACGCCCTGACGCTCGATTTCGGTGGTGGCGATCTTGAGGCAGTTGGTCCAGGCGTTGAGGGCGTCGTCGGTGCGGATGGGTTTGATACCGTAGTAGCTTTGGGCAAGCTCGGTGGCGAGGGCGAAGTTGGTGGGGTCGAGCGCGAGGGCCTGTTCGTAGAGGTGCATGGCCTTGTCGAACACAGGCTTGTCATCCGCGAAATGATAGAACTCGCGGGCATCGACGCGGTAGAGGTAGACGACGGTGGCGAGGTTTTCGTAATAGACCGGCTCATGGGGGTCGAGCTCGATGGCCTTGCCGTAGAAGATGAACATGTTGGAGACGGGGCCGGTATGGCTGTAGACGTTGGCGAGGTCGTTCCAGGCGGCGGGGTTCTTGGGGTCGAGCGCGAGGGCTTTTTGGTACTCGACGCGGGCGGCGTCCTCGTCCTTGGTGTCATTAAGGAAACTGCCAAAGGCGATGTGCGCGCGGGCGTGATCGGGGTGGCGCTGGAGGAAGCTCTCGTATTCCTTGCGGACCACGGCGAGCCGTGCTTCGATGCGGCCCTCCAGGGTTTCATTGGAGACGCCGGCGCCCTTGGCCGTGGCGGCTTCGTTGTCGCGCATCATCTGGTCGATGGCGGCAAGGGCGGTGTCGTCGTCATCAAGCAATTTATCGTACTCCTGCTCGACGGGATTGTTGGGGTTGGGAATGTTGACGGTAATGCCGGTGGTTTGCTGGAGAAGATTGCTGGTGGCAGCGGCGGGATTGGTCGCCAACGCAGCGCCGAGCAAACCGATGATGAGATTCGTCACGACTCCAAGATAACATTATGGGACGGGGCGTCGAGCTTTCGCAGGCGGCGGAGCCGCCGTCCGGACTGTATAATACATGAGCAAGCAACCCGGAGCCACAAGGACAATTCGTGAAAGGATTTTCATGACAACCCCGGGGTTGACGGTTTTTGAGCGAAAACGGGCGCTTACTTTCGCGACGGGCGCCGGGCAGGCCGCCGACCGGCCAAAAACAGGCCCGTGGCAGGAATCATGCTCAAGTCGGGGCGGAACCGACCCTTCAAAGGGCTGCGGCCACGTGGAAATGCCCCGGCCCGGAAGGTTGGGTGTCCGATGATGGGACAAATTGAAGGCGGTCAGGATGTTGGGATGAAAAAATGGTCGTTTAT
Source organism: Verrucomicrobiia bacterium (assembly GCA_035570675.1). Classification (GTDB taxonomy): domain Bacteria; phylum Verrucomicrobiota; class Verrucomicrobiia; order Limisphaerales; family Pedosphaeraceae; genus DATMLG01. Next base: position 2,733 of record DATMLG010000470.1, read on the forward strand.
GGCAGGCCGGCGGGCTAGACTGGGATTTGTGCGCAACT
>DATMLG010000471.1:0-3053 GCA_035570675.1 Verrucomicrobiia bacterium
ATTCCGCAGCACCAGGCGTCACCGTTGAAACGAATGGTGGACAAGTTTCATTCAGAGAACACTTACATCATTTGCATGAGCGGGCGGAATCTGGTGGGAATGCTGGCGTTGCGCGGCAACCGCCCGTTTTCGCTGGACCAGAAACTGCCGAACCTGGATTCGTACTTGCCGGCCGGGCGGGCGCTATGCGAAATCCGCCTGCTGTCGGTGGACAGGAAGTTCCGGACGGGCCAGGTGTTTCAGGGGTTGATGGCGCTGGTGTGGCAGTTTTTCGTGGACAATAATTACGACATGGGCGTCATCTCCGGCACGACGCGGCAGTTAAAACTGTATCACCACCTGGGATGGATTCCCTTTGGGCCGCTGGTGGGGACGGAAGGGGCGATGTTCCAGCCGATGTATCTGAGCATCGAATCCTTCGAAGCCGGCGTGCGCGACTTTTTGAACGCGCGCAATGCGCGCAATTTCAGCCGGCCGATGGTGAATTTTCTGCCGGGACCGGTCGCCATCAGCCGGCAGGTGCGCCGCGCCTTCGAGCAAATGCCGGAATCACACCGCGGGGACGCCTTTGTGGCCGAGTTCCAGGCGGCGAAACAAACGCTGTGCAGTTTGACCGGCGCGCGGCATGTGGAAATCATGCTCGGGTCCGGTTCGCTCGCCAACGACGCCATAGCCGCCCAGTTGTCGCTGGAAGAAAAACTGGGACTGGTCGTGACCAACGGTGAATTTGGGGAACGGCTGGCCGACCATGCGCGCCGTTTCCAGCTTAATTTCGACACCCTGCAATACGCGTGGGGTGAACCGTTTGACTTGGAGGCCATCGAGCAGAAGCTGGACAGCCGGCCGCGGCCGGGCTGGCTGTGGATTGCGCATTGCGAAACTTCCTCCGGCGTGGTGAATGATTTGACGGCGATCAAGACCCTGTGCGACAAGTACGGCGTGAAGTTGTGCGCCGATTGCATCAGTTCCATCGGCACCATGCCCGTGGATTTGAGCGGCGTTTATCTGGCGTCCTGCGCGAGCGGGAAGGGCCTGCGGTCGTTTCCCGGGTTGGGGCTGGTTTTCTACCATCACGATCTGGCGCCCGCCACGCGGCCCGTGCCGCGCTATCTGGATCTGGGGCTGTATGCGCGCAATGAGGGGATCGCCTTCACGCACTCGAGCAACCTGGTGAACGCCCTCCACGCGGCGGTGAAACGCGTTGATTGGGCGGGAAGATTTTCCGAACTGGCCGGGGTGGCGGCGTGGCTGCGGCCCAAGCTGCGTGAGTTTGGTTTTCAACTGGTCGGTTCCGACTCGGAAACTTCGGCCGCCGTCTACACGCTCGCGCTGCCGGAACAATTGAATTCAGCCAAGGTTGGCGCGCAACTCAATGAAGCGGGCTTTTTGCTCAGTTATAACAGCGAATATCTGCGCGGACGGAATTGGATCCAAATCTGCCTGATGGGCGAGTTTGAGCACGCGAAGCTGACCCCGCTGCTGAACCATCTGAACCGCATTTGCTTTCGCCGTCCCCAGGTCCAATCCACACCGGCGACCGAGTCCGCTCCCGCCAAAAAGATGACCGCCGACTGAGCGGCTTCAATCTCCTGATTTCATCGGCCATTTGCCTTCGACGAGGGCCTTGTATCCGCCGATGAGGGAGGCCACGTTGCGATAGCCCATTTTTTGCGCGCTGTCCGCGGTAAGCACCGACCGAAAGCCGCCGCCGCAATACATGATGATCTCGGCATTCGCATCCGGGACCATTTTTTCCAGGTCGCGCTCGAGCACGCCCTTGCCAAGATGCATGGCCTGTTCGGCCCGGCCCCGGTGCCATTCCGAGTCCTCGCGCACGTCGAGCAAAACCGCCCCCGGATTTTGGGCGAGCCGTTCCCGGGCCTGCGCGATGGTGATTTCCTTCACGCGCGGGCGCGCTTCATTGACCACTTTAAGAAATCCGGGCGAATGATCCATGCCACCATGCTAGGCAGACGGCTACCGGATGGCCAGTCCGTTTTTCCATCAAGTTCGTGCAAGTACTGAATTGAATTGCGCGCTGCGAGGGACGGCGGCTTACTCATCAGGTGTTCGCAAAAAAATCCAACGGCGCAATCATCAGCACGCTGGTTTTGACGGTGGTGTTGTGGGGTGCGAGCAATGCCGGGACGAAACATCTCGTGGGCGGCGCTGGGACGGTAAATTCGACGGACACCTGGCCGCCGGTTTGGACGGGCAGCACGCGATTTTTGTGCGGCGGGCTCGTCATGCTGCTGGTCATGCGCTGGACGCCGTGGTTCGGAGCGCTGACGCCGTTGACAGCGGTGGAAAACCGCGGGTTATGGCTGCGAAGCGGGTTGAGCCTGGCGGCTTACATCGTGGCGTTCAATCAGGCTTTGTATTACACGGCGGCTTCGCACGTGGCGCTTTATCTGGGCGCATCACCTGTGTGGGCGCTGTTATGGGAGGAAAGACCGGCGTGGACCCGCCGCTCGGCGCAACGTTATGGTGCGGCGCTGCTGGCCTTGTCCGGCGTGGTTGTATTGTTCTGGCCGTCATTGCGATCCGCGACACCACGTTGGATTGGTGAAGCCCTGGGATTGACGGCGAGCGTGTTGTGGGCGTATTACGGGCGGCAATGCCGGACCCTGGGCGCACGGCTTTCGGGCGCGGAGGTGAGCGCGCATACCATGTGGCGGGCGGGGCTGATGCTGTTGCCACTCGCATTGGCGGAGGTCATCAAGTTGAGCGTGGACCGGGGAAACGGCTTTGTTTTGTTTGACAAGGGATTTTGGCGACCGGATCTGGTTTTGATCCAAATATATTGTTTCATCGGCGGCGGCGTGTTTGCGTATGGCCTTTGGAACAATGCGTTGCGTCACTGGCCGACCAGCCAGGTTTTTTTGTTCAACAACCTCATCCCGCTCAGCACCATGGCGTGGTCGCACTTCTGCCTGGGGGAAGCGGTCACAGCCACTTTTTGGATGGCGATGCTGCTGATTGTGTGCGGTGTGGTTTTGGGGCAGGCACGCTGGGAAAAAATCCTTGGCCCGCGCTGGGTTCCGGCCGAGTGA
>DATMLG010000472.1:0-5423 GCA_035570675.1 Verrucomicrobiia bacterium
CGGGTGATGGACGCGCCGATCAGCGAAGACGCGATGGTGGGCGCGGCGATCGAGGGGATGCGGCCGATCATCGAAATGCAGTTTGCGGATTTTTCAACGACGGGGTTCAACCAGATTGTGAACAACGCCGGGGCATTTTTCTGGCGGACGAACATGCCGTGTCCCATCACGATCCGGCTGCCGGCAGGCGGGACTTCGGGCGGCGGCCCGTATCACAGCCAGAGTTTGGAGGCGATTTACGCGCATTATCCGGGGCTGGTGGTGATGACGCCGGCGACGGTGGAGGACGCGTACAGCATGCTGCTGGAGGCGGTGGCGATTGATGACCCGGTGATTTTTTGCGAGCACAAGCTGCTGTATTATCATTTGAAGGCGGACAAACTGCCGACGGAGGCGATGCCGACGGGCAAGGCGCGCGTGGCGCGGCCGGGCCGGGACATGACGATTGTGACGTACAGCGCGATGCTGCACGAGGCGTTGAAGGTGGCGGAGGAACTGGCGGCGGAAGGGACGGAGATTGAGGTGGTGGATTTGCGGTCGGTCAAGCCGCTGGATACGGACACGGTGATGGCGTCGGTTGCGCGGACGGGGCGGTTGCTGGTGGTTGGGGAAGCATGGCCATGGGGCGGAGTGACGGCGGAGGTGGTGGCGCGGGTGGCGACCGAGGGTTATGGATTGCTGGACGCGCCGCCGCAACGGTTGAACGCGAAGGACACGCCGATTCCGTATCATCCAAACTTGTGGGCGGCGCACCGGCCGACGGCGCGGAGCATCGAATTGGCGGCGCGGAATCTTCTGCGATTTTAATTTTTCATTTTATGCCACAGATACCGATCATCATGCCGCAACTGGGGGAATCCATTGCCGAGGCGACGGTGGTGCGATTGCTGGTGCGGGCGGGCGAGAACGTGGAGGCCGACCAGGACGTGCTGGAGGTGGAAACGAACAAGGCGACGTTGAACGTGGCGACGCCATGCGCAGGGCGGGTGCATTCGCTGCTGGTGAAGGAGGGCGAAAGTTATCCGGTGGGCGCGGTGCTGGGTCATCTGGAGGCGAGCGCGGAAAACATCGCGCGCTTTGGGCTGGACCAGCCGTCGGCGCCGTCGGAGAAAGCGGAGCCTGCGTCGGAATCCGAGCCTGCGCCGACGACGAATGGCGGGCCGCGGGGCGTGCATCCGACGATTCGCGGATTGCCGGTGCCGGCGAGCGCGACGGGGGCGAGCTACATGTCGCCACGGATGAAGGCGCGCATGGCGGAGCTGGGTTTGCATGCGGCCGATTTGGCGGGAGTGGCAGGCAGCGGCGCGGCAGGTCGGCTGACGATCCAGGATTTTGAAAAATTTCTCGCGAACTTGGAGAAAAACAAGCTGAGCCAGGCATCGACGATGCGCGTGGCGGTGGCGGACGCGATGCGGCGGAGCTGGACGCGGCCCATTGCGACGGTGGCGCTGCCGGTGTGCCTGGACGCGATGCTGGCGCATCGGAAGACGTGCAATCCGAAGCCGGGCCCGGCGTTGTATGGTTTGCGCGCGCTCGCGCTGGCGCTGGCGGAAAACAGCGCGCCGGCGGGGCGATTGGTGGGGAGCAAGATTGTGCATCCGGCGGCGATTGACGTGGGTTTCGCCGTGGAAGCGGAGGACGGCGTGCTGGTGCCGGTGATTCGCGGCGCGGACAAGCAGCCGCTGCGCGAGATGACGGACCGTTACAACGAACTGGTGGAACTGGCGCGGCAACGGCGGCTGCCGGCGGACGCGACGGGCGGGTCCATCGCGACGGTCACGAATTTCGGGACGTTCGGGCTGACATGGGCGACGCCGATTCCGCTGCCGGAACAGACGCTCGTGCTGGGCATGGGCGCGGGGCGGCTGGCGCCAAGCTGGGACGCGGGCAAGGGCCAGTTCGTGCCGGTGATGGAGGCGAACCTGACGCTGAGTTTTGATCATCGGGTGCTGGACGGCGGGGCGGCGGGGCGGTTGCTGGCGCGGATTGCGGCGTTATTGGCGGAGCCGCAGAAACTGTAGGCGTTACAAAGTTAAAACGTTGAATCGTTACAACGGAGGAAGGTTCAGCAATCCCAAAGGGATTGAATCATTCAGCCCAATGGTTGGCCCGATTCCGAGAGGGCCTACCTTGGGTAATTTCCGCCCAGCATCACAACCCTGAAAGGGTTGCATGGCAGTTTATTAAGGGTGTGATTCAACCCCTTCAGGGTTGTGATTTCCTGGTTTCGTTTACCCAGGGTAGCTCCATTCCTCGCAACCCTGGGCTGAATGCTTTCAATCCCTTCGGGATTGGCAAATCAAGTTGGAGCCAGCTCGATCTGGCTTTCGGAACCATACGCGTTTATCGGGTTGCGTTTGATGGGAGATTTGGATATTGGAAGGGGAGGATTAGGAACTGAAACAAAGAGTTGAGAAAGGAATAGATTATGGCGAATCAATGCGTGTGGTTTGACATTCCGGTGGTGGATCTGGACCGGGCAATCAAGTTTTACTCGGCGGTGCTGGGCGAGCCGATCAAGAAGGAGACGTTTCCGGGGATGACGTTCGGCTTGCTGCCGCATGAGGGCGAGGAGGTTGGCGGCTGTCTGGTGGTGATGGAAAACGGGAAGCCGTCAGACCAGGGGCCGTTGTTGTATTTGAATGCCAAGGGACGGCTGGATGCGGCGATCACGGCGGCACAATCGAACGGCGGGAAGGTGCTGCAAGCGAAGCATCAGATCGGGCCATACGGTTACAAGGCGGTCATCTTGGACAGCGAGGGGAATCGAATAGCGCTGCATTCGATGTGAGGCGGAGGCGGCAAGGGAGGAATGGAACTTAGGGCGCACATTTAAAATTTTAGATTTCAGATGGCGGGCGCGGGTTCTTTGACAAGCAGGGTGCTGGCGCACGGCCATCAGCCTGCACGCATTCACGGCGCCACCATGGAAATCACCGCGACGGCAAACGGCGTCAGCGTCACCTGGGTTCCCGGCACCGTGCCGCTTTGCGCCGGATTTTCCCCGGTCGTGACGTCGACCACATCCATCCGCGCGCCCGCCGCCTCCGGCGGGAGATTCACGCTGACTGCCGCGTCCTGTTTGTTAATGATGAGCAATTTCCGTCCGGCAACGGTGCGATATGCCTGGGCGGAGACATCCGGGCCGGCAACCTGGGTGGAGACGAGCGTATCGCCGGGGCGAAAGTTATGGATGAGCAGTTCCAGCACACGGAAGCGCGCGTTTGGTTTGCCCGTCTCCCAATTTACCATGCTCACGCTGGGGTATTGAGTCGGATAACCGACCAGTTGCGACTCGCCGACATTCTCAATGCCCAGCCGGCTCAGTTCCGCATAAAGATACGCATACATCGCTCCCGCGGCGTTCCAATAAACCGGCAGATTCTTCCAGCTTTCGTCGGGGGCAATGACCCCGAGTTCGTCAATGGTTGTTTGGGTGGAGGGACTCAGGCGCATCCGGATGCTCTCGATCTTGCGCACGGTATCCAGGAACTTGCCGGCCTGCTCACAGAAATGCCAGGTGGCGGGATTGGAGGCATTGGTTCCACTTCCGGGGTTCGCATAGAAATGGTAGGAAATCATATCCAAGGGAATGCCCGGCCGATGATTTTTGGGATCGAGAAAATATTCGAAATAATTGAGGCGATCCGCGTAGGCCATGGCCAGCCCGACAAATTTTGTTCGCGGCGAGACCTTGTGGATCGCGCCCACAATCGCATCGTAACGTTCCGTGTATTGCTGCGGTGTCGTGTTGTGCTCGGCCTCGGTTTCGTTCAGGACTTCCCACCACGGGAGGTCATAATGGTGGCCCGAGTTGTGACGCACCCCCAGCTCGTCGGTGAAACCGCCCTGAACATACCAGCTCACCAGTCGCGCGTAATAATCGCCAAGTTCCTTCAGAGTCGGGTCGTTCAATTCCGTGCCCTGCGTATAATTCCAGAAGGGTGCATCCGGGTCGGCCGGGCAAGTCACCGGCTGGGGAGTCCTGAAAAGCCATGCCGGAATGGTGCTGAAATTGAGGATTGTCGAGTGACCCTTGGTCGCGTCGAGAAAATCGAGCGTCAGCGGATCAATCAGGCTGAAGTCCCATGAGGTCCGGGTCGCCGTCGGCGGTTCCAACTCCGCCACGGCCAGCCTCGGGTAGGGCAGCCAGGGCACAAAGCGCACGTTTTCCGCGCCAAGGTCGCGCAGGGCGGCGAAGACGGAGTCGTGAATCGTTGATCCGCGCCGCAACGGCGGGTTTACCACCACCTGCAAGGTTGGCGTCGAGTGGGAGACTTGAATGGCCTTGGCCCAATCAATCGTGATCTGCGGAACGCCGGAAGTGGCCGTCGCCGGTTCGGCGGCCGGAAGTGGCCGGGTCATGGCGAGCAGGAGTGCGCCCAGAAGGAGTGTGCGATGGAGCATGATGCTTCAGCTTAGAAAAGGCGGCGAATGAGCTGCAAGCACATTTGGTTTTTGGAAAGGGCGATGATGTCGCGATCCTCGCTGAAAGCGGCGGCAGGCGAAGCATCAGATCGGGCCGTACGGTTACAAGGCTGTCATTCTGGACAGCGAGCGGAATAGAGTAGCGCTGCGTTCCATGTGAAAGGCGGGGAAGGCGGGGGGCTGGTTAAATGAGGGATCGTTGGGCGACACTTTCACGGCTTTTCAGCTAAATTTGTGTCGCCTCTATTTGTTGCCGTCAGCCAATCAGAAAAGTCACCAATGTGTCTGTTAGATGGGTATTTGAAAACGGGCCTTTGGTATTTGAAAATCGGTCTGAAAAACTCATTGGTTAATCTTTGACCAAAAGACGCAATGGTTTCATTAGAATGAATTATCAAAATTTCGCGAAAATTATCGGCTTGAAGAGATGCCGTTATTTCCCCATTCGTTTGATCCTGGTCGTTAATCTTGAAAGTGAGCAGCTGAGGTTGTTCCCCGAAGGTCGCCAGAATGCTGTTTGAATCAACTTGGAAAATCCCGTTGAGGTGAACTTCATTGGGGGCCGAGTACACCACTTGCAATACAGGATTCGTTAATTCATTCACAACCTCATACGCATATATGCCGGTCGTTGCGGTATAATTTGTGCTGAAATTCCTGTCCCAGAGCGGGGGTATCGGAAGTTCGGGATCGAAATTATCGCTCATTACAATTTTGCGCTTTTCGTTCAAAAATGGAATTTGAACTTCGACATAAAGACGGTTGCTTATGATAACCGGCTGAATTGGATAAGGTACAGTCTTTCCTCCAATGGAATATGCCATGCGCTCCCTTACCCACATGAACTGTTCACGCGGAGAATAATTCGGCATTTTGTCCAGATTTTGCAAAAAGAATTCCGGTAAATCCTTAATCGCAAACTTTGTTCCAGGACCGTCAGGAGAGATTTCCGCCATTACGCGTGAATAAACGGTGCCGTTTGCACCAAAGAACAC
>DATMLG010000473.1:0-4199 GCA_035570675.1 Verrucomicrobiia bacterium
GATGACATCGTCCTTGGACATGCCGATCGTCAGGCGTTGATCGAGGGGCCGTTTGTCCTTCGGTTTTTCGACCTTCTTCTCGGGCGGCGGTTGGGTCGTCGAGTCAGTTTTTTGCGAGTCGTCTGAAGCGCAGCCGGTAAATCCAATCAGCGCGGCAGAGAGCAGAAGGCTCGAGACAATCGTTCGTTTCATAGTTCTGTGGGATTTGGATTAAACTTATGGTTGTTATTATTTGCCATACGACCTGACCAAACGTGGCGAAAACAGCGGGCATGGTCAAGGATTTATGAGGGTTTTTGCCGTTCTACGACCTCGTCAAGCGAAAATCGGAACTGCCGTTGCCGGGGACAATTTTACCTCGATTCGTGGCGGGATGTGTTTCAAGCTGACGGCATGCTTGGGCTGGCGTCATGTGCGGCGGTCATTCCCTGTTTCAACGAGGGCGCGACCATCGCGGCCCTCGTTGGTGCGGCGCGTCGGCAACTTCCCGTGGTTATCGTCGTGGACGATGGTTCAACCGATGACACCCCGAGGCAGGCCGCCAGGGCAGGCGCGATGGTGATTTCCCATGGCCGGAACCTCGGCAAAGGCGCGGCATTGCGCACTGGCTTGTCCCGGGCATTGAAGCTGGGTTTTGACCGGGCGGTGACGATGGATAGCGACGGCCCGCATTCGCCGGACGATTTGCCGGACCTGCTGCGGTGCATGGAAGAATCCGGGGCGCTGCTGGTGGTGGGCAACCGCATGCAACAGGCGCGTGCGATGCCGTGGTTGCGCCGGAGGGTGAATATCTGGATGAGCCGCAAACTTTCGCAACGCGCCGGGCGCATCCTTCCCGACACCCAATCAGGGTTCCGCGTCATCCATCTGCCGACCTGGTCCACGCTTCCCTTGAACGCGGAACGGTTTGAGGTTGAATCCGAGATGTTGATGGCTTTCGTGGCCGCGGATCATCCGGTGGCGTTTGTGCCCGTGCAGGTCATCCCGCCCGGCCGGGACAGCCACATCCGTCCGGTGACCGATACGTTGCGGTGGTGGAAATGGTGGCGCGGGCTGAGCTACTCGCGGAAATTGCCGGTCGAAATCGAAAACGGCGCGGGCAACGAGCCGCAGCCAGAATTCAACCGGGTCTTGATCCGCTGAACCTCCGGCCCATCTCAGGCCAATACTCTACCCCGGCGGAACCATTTTCCACGCATTCAGATAGTCAATGACCGTTTTCGCGCTGCCCTCCGAATCCGCCAAGGCCACATAACCGTCCGGTCGCACGAGATAAACGGCATTGCGTTGCAGGCCGGTCTGGCCGATCTCCGGATGCCAGGGAAAAACGTGCAGCGGGAGTTTTCGATCATCGCACATGGCTTGAATACCCAGAGGGGCATCGCCGTACACATGGAGCTGCCAGTCCAGCGAAGTCAACGGTGTGAAATTGTCGCCGGCTTCGTTCGAGCCCGTCTTCACCCAGGGCAATCTGTCGCCGCCCTGCACATCTCCCGCGCGGCCCGCGCTCAAGCTGCTGCCGCGGTAGTTCACCCCCGCCTGGGAAACCGTGCGAAACATCAAGTGCCGCACGGCCGTGAACTTGAAAAGCAGCGGCATCAGGAACGGCACAATTTTTAGCCGCACCCACCGGTCAAACGCCCCTGTGCTCGTCACCCCCGTGAACACCCGGTCGGTCGTTGCCACCAGCCGCCGCGCAAACGCGATTCGTTCCGGTTCATAGCTGTCGAGAACCGACGCGTCCATCCGCCCGCGGAGGACGGCGGCCAGTTTCCATGCGAGATTCACCGCGTCGCCAATGCCGGTGTTCATCCCCTGCCCGCCCACGGGACTGTGGATGTGCGCGGCATCGCCCAACAAAAACGCTTTTCCCCGGCGGAAATGATCGGCAACCCGGTGATGGACGCGGTAGGTCGAGAACCAGTTCACGCGCTCGACGTCAATGCGCATCCCCTCTATTGCGCGTTTGCTCACGTCATTCCAGTCCAGGTTCTCCTGGCGATGTTCGGCGTCCTCGCGCACGGTGCCGATCAGCCGCGCGCGTCCCTCGCCTTTCAACGGAAAAATGACGAGAAAATCGGCCGCGTCCAGGCCGATGTGGATGTCGCCATTGATTGCCGCTCCGCTTGCATTCACATCGGCGACGTAGAAGAGGTGATCATACGTGCCGCCCGCAAAACCGACGTTCAATGTTTCACGCACGGTGGAATGTGCCCCGTCGCACCCCGCAATGTAGGCCGCCTCGCAGGTTTCCGGATCCCTGTCCGGCATTTTCAATCGCGCCACCACACGTCCGGCCGCTTCCTTGAAGCCCAGCAGCTCAGTCCGACGCTCGACCGCAACGCCAAGTCTGGCCAGGTGTCCGACCAACAAACGCTCGTGCTCATCCTGGGAAAGGACCAGCGCGTAGGGGAAAGGACTGAGACCTTGCCCCATGTCACGGAACGAGAACTGCGCCCGGTTCCGGCCGGCCACCCAGAGGTTTCCGGCCAGCGCCTTTCGCCCGCGTTCGACGGCCGCTTCCGCGAGTCCAATCTGGCGGTAAAATTCCAGCGTGCGTGCTTGTACGCCGACTGCGCGCGACGTTGCCTCCACCTCGGCGCGCTTGTCCACGATCCTCACGCGGACCCCCAGCCGCGTCAGCCACAGCGCCAGCACCAGACCGGTCGGCCCCGCGCCAACAATCAGCACTTCTGTGTCACGGGAGGGCGCTGGGTTCATCGTTGAGGACCGCGTTTAGGCTGGGCGCATGACTGCCGCAAAACTGGGATTAAGCACCGTGCCAGCCTAGCCCAGCCGCTGCGGAGCCGCCAAGGCAAGAATGAATTTCCCGTAAAAACGAAAAATTCCACATCGAATAAGCGGGAAATCAACCACTTGCGTTGAAAGGTGTGCAACCACCCGCGTTCGTGGATGGCATCGTTGCGTCGATCCCCTGACTTCTTGGCCTTCCGCTCAACTATCAACTCGAAGCGCGCCGAAGCCTTGGCGAAGGCGGGTCAACCCTCAATTTTCTGAAGCGGCCCTAAGCGGCCCCAAGCGGCCCACCGCAACTGCCCCTCGTAATATTCCCCCTCGCAGATGCGGGAAATCAACCACTTGCGCATGAAAACCTTTAAAACCTTCCAAGGAGCGCCGGTCTCCGACCCAGCATCCCTCACGGAACCCTCCCAAGCACCAGCCCAACTTTGGGCTTTGGACCTTGGATTTTGGACTTATTTTAGATTGTCAAAGAACTCGCCACGCGGCGATGCACACCACGCGCGTCCACTGCTCACGGTTCACCGCTTACAGCTCACTTTCCCGGGGCTTCCTCCTGCCCACCGACCGCCAACGCCCAAGATTTTACCCCAAATCCCCGCCGTGTCAATTCGATGACCCTTCTACTGAAATCCCACCCAATCAATCCCGACCAACCCGCTCGTTACGGACAGCTTCACCTGATTTGTGCCCGTCGAAAGACTGACCGGCTTGAATTTGAGTTCAGTCCAGTTCGTGTCGTCCACCGTCATCTCCTCGCTGACGCCGTTTACGAAAGTCTGGATAACCGCCGGGCCGCTTTCCGCCCTGGCTTTCACCGTCAAGGCATACGTCTTCGCGGCCACGCTGTTGACCGTGTAGGCCGTCCATTCGTCCGCGCTCAATTGAATCGCCTGACCCGATGGTTCCACCGGCTCCACTGGAACCGGTTCCGAAGTCCGGTAATATTTCGAATTGGTCGAGGTATCTTTGACAAAATACGACACATTCAATCCCTCGTGACCGTAATTTTCCGCTTCAACCTTTCCCGGCACCCGGCGGAAGAGGGCGTTGACCACGTCCGGGTAGAACACGCAATTTTCGAGGCGGATATTTTGCAGCAGTTCATCAAACGCCTTTTGGGCCTCCTCCGGCGGCGGTTTTTGCGCCCCATTCCGCCTTGAATAAGCCATGATGGCTCCCCAGTTTTGCGGGCGTTTGACGGAATACGGCGCGTTTCGCGCATCCATCTTCTTCCAGGGCCAGAATGACCAGCCGACGTTGTTTTCTTCAAAGTAATCGGTTGTGCCCCAATAAATCACATCGTCCTTTTCCCCGGTTTCACCCCCCCATATCGGAGCGCCCAGACGCTTGCGATGCTCAAGGTATTGATTGATGTCGTTCAGCTTCGTGGGCGTTGACCAGCAATAGTAATGAAATTGATAGACCAGGTTGCTGTC
>DATMLG010000474.1:0-2745 GCA_035570675.1 Verrucomicrobiia bacterium
TCACCAGCGAGATCATGGAATCGAATGGCTCCACGTCGATGGCGTCGGTTTGCGGCGGGACTCTGGCGTTGATGGATGCGGGCGTGCCGATGATCCGGCCGGTGGCAGGCATCAGCATCGGCATTTGCACCGAGCATGACGACCTGGACAAGATTTCGCGCTACAAGCTGTTGACGGACATCATCGGCTGGGAAGACGCGTTTTGCGATATGGATTGCAAACTGGCGGGCACGGACAAGGGCATCACCGGTTTTCAACTGGACCTGAAGCTGCGCGGAATTCCGCACGCATTGATGGCGGAGACCGTCGAGCGTGCGCGGGTGGCGCGGATATTCATCCTGGCCGAGATGGCCAAGACGCTGGCCGAGCCGCGCAAGGAACTCAGCAAGTACGCGCCGCGGATCATCACGCTGAAGATCAACCCGGAAAAGATTGGCGCGTTGATCGGGCCCGGCGGCAAGAACATCAAGCGGCTGGTCGAGGAATCCGGCTGCGAAATCAACATCGAGGACGATGGCACGGTGAACATTTATTCCGTCTCCGAGGAGGGCATGAAGATCGCGCGCGAGTCGATCGAAGGCATGACCGCCGAGGCGGAGATCGGGAAGATTTACCGGGGCAAGGTCGTCACGATCAAGGAATTTGGCGCGTTCGTGGAATTCCTGCCCGGACGCGACGGTCTGGTGCACATCAGCGAGCTGGCGAATTTCCGCGTGAAGCAGACCGAGGACATCGTCAAGCTGGGCGATGAAATCTGGGTGAAATGCCTGGGCGTGGACGAAAAGGGCCGCGTAAAATTGTCCCGGCGCGCGGCGATGGCCGAACGCGACCAGGAAATGGGCGGCGGCGCGCCGGCGGGAGAAGGCGACGGCGGCGGCCACGAACACAGCCATGAAAACGGCCAGGAGCACGATCATCAGCCTGAACGCTCGGACCGTCCGGAACGTCCGGAAGAACGTTCCCGCGGCGGTGACGGCGGCGGGGCACCCCGCGGCCAGGATCGCGGTGGCGAACGCCGTGGCGGCGGGGCACCCCGCGGCGGTGGCGAACGTCGTCCCAGTGGTGGCGGTGGCGGTGGCGGCCGGCATTGACCGGAGCAAAATTTGAAACGCGCGGCGGGCTGGAAACGGCCCGCCGTTTTTCTTTTGGTGCGGCAGAAAGGTGAACCGCCAGGATGAATTTGAATTTCCGTTCCCGGTTTGGTGTGGCAGGGTTTTGGGGTGAGCAAGCGCAAGAGTTCAAATGAGACAGAAGTGTCTCCGCAGGGTCCCGCCGCGCGTTCGCCTTGGAATCTCCGGATGCCACAAATCATCCCCGGAGGTCTGATTGTGCTTCTGGCATTCGTGGTCTATCTGCCGGCCATGCAGGGAACCTTCCTTTGGGAGGATGAATCATGGACGACGAACCTCTCACCTTTTTTCCAGAGCATTTCGGGGCTGGGGTCGATTTGGTTTCATCCCAGCGTGCTGGAACAATATTATCCGCTCACCGGCACGAGCTTCTGGCTGGATTATCAACTTTGGAATTTCTGGACGACTCCCTATCACGTGGAGAACGTGCTGTTGCATGCCGTCTCGGCGTTGTTGTTCTGGCGGCTGCTGGTCCAGCTCCGGGCTCCGGGCGCGTGGCTGGCGGGCGCGATCTTTGCGCTTCACCCGATCATGGTCGAATCGGTCGCCTGGATCACCGAACGCAAGAACGTGCTTTCGCTAGTTTTTTACCTCGGCGCATTGCTGGTTTACGGAAAATACGCACAATGGGGAAACGGCATGGAGGAAACAACCGGGGACCCGGGGGAATCAGTCGCCAAGAACCGCCGGGCATGGTTTTATGGCCTGACTTTCGTGCTTTTTCTTTGCGCGGTGCTCGCCAAGACGACGGCTTTTTCCCTGCCGGCGGTCATTCTGTTGATTGGCTGGTGGAAGCGGGGACAAATCCGGTGGCAGGCGGACACGATGCCGATGCTGCCCTTTTTTGCCGTTGGCATCGGTCTTGCCATGGTCACTGCCTGGCTGGAAAAACACCAGGCCGGCGCGCAAGGAGCGGATTTTGCGATGAGTTTTCCGCAGCGCTGCCTGATGGCCGGGCATTCGTTCTGGTTTTATCCGGGCAAATTATTTTGGCCGGCGAAACTTTGCTTCGTCTATCCGCAATGGCGGCCCGACCCCGGTTCCTGGTGGCAATGGCTGTTTCCGGCGGCAGCCCTCGCGGCGCTTTTGGTCCCCTGGCTGGCGCGGGGGCGAATTGGGCGCGGGCCGGCGACGGCAATGTTCTTTTTTGTGGGAACCTTGTTTCCGGCATTGGGATTCATCAACGTGTATGGGATGATTTTTTCGGTTGTGTGGGATCATTGGGTTTACATGTCCTCCCTCGGAATTATTGCGCTGGCGGCGGCATTGGTGGCGCGGCTGGCCGAGTCTC
Organism: Verrucomicrobiia bacterium; assembly: GCA_035570675.1. Classification (GTDB taxonomy): domain Bacteria; phylum Verrucomicrobiota; class Verrucomicrobiia; order Limisphaerales; family Pedosphaeraceae; genus DATMLG01. Next base: position 2,422 of record DATMLG010000474.1, read on the forward strand.
TGCGCACACCGGCGGTGGCATGTGGATTTGCGGCAATCGTGCTGCCAGTGCTCGCCCTGCTGACCTGGCGGCAGGCGGGGATGTACACCGACGTGGAAACCCTCTGGCGGAGGACGCTGGCCGTGAACCCGGACTGCTGGCTGGCCGACAACAACCTGGGTCTGATGCTGGTGAGTCAGGGGCACGTTGATGAGGCAATCGAACATTACCAAAAGGCGATCCGAAACAATCCGAATTCCTTCCAGACGCTGGATAATCTGGGCATGGCTTACGCCGCCAAGGGCCAGGAAGATGAGGCCATCGAGCAATATCGCAACGCCATCA
>DATMLG010000475.1:0-4834 GCA_035570675.1 Verrucomicrobiia bacterium
CGGGCCGTCCGGTGCGCGCGCCGCAACTGGGTGATTTGCTGGGCGGCCGGGCGATGAATCCGGCACTCGGGCGGGCCGCCGGGCCGCCGATGATTCCGATGACCGCCGTGACGGCGGGGGTTTTGCTCTCGGCGGGCGCGCCCACGCAACGGCACCTGGATTACGCGGCGGATCTGCGCAACAACCTGCCGCCCGCGCTGTCGGCGGCGGCGCGCGAGCCGATGAGCGCGGTGGCGCTGGTTTATGCGCTGCTCCTGGGTAGGGACGACGCGCTGCGGGCCGCGCAATTGGAGCAGTTGCAGAAACAAACGGCGCCGGGCATCACCGCCGAAATTACGCGGCTGCTGCCGGAGGTGCTGAAGCTCGACAGCCGGGCGCGGCTGCCGCTGGCGTCGCTCACGATGACGGCGTTGCGCCGGCTTTCCGAACCGCAATACGACGAGTTCAGCAAGGCCATCGATTACATCATCGCGAGCGACCAGCAGCTTGAGCTGTTTGAATACGCGCTGCAAAAGATTGTGCTGCGGCAGTTGGAGCCGAATTTCCGGCCGCCGAAGCGGGTGCTCGTCCAATATTACGTGCTGAAACCGCTGGTGCCGGCGTGCGGCGTGCTGCTGTCCGCGCTCGCGTATGCAGGCCAGGACGAACCGGCGGCGGTGGAGAACGCGTTCCGTCAGGGCGCGCTGAAGCTGAACCTGCCGGACCTGCCGCTGACGCCGCCCGCCGATTGCGCCTTCGACAAGATTGACGCCGCGCTGGACGCCTTGAACCAGGGCGCGCCGCCGATCAAGAAGCTGCTTTTGTTCGCCTGCGCGGAAACCGTCGCCGCGGACGGGGTCATCAAGGAGGAAGAAGCGGAATTGCTGCGGGCCATCGCCGACACGCTGGATTGCCCGATTCCGCCGATGGTGCAGATTTGATTTTCGATGCCACCACCAATTTTTAAGATGAATTCAAATCTCTTTTCGCCCTCCGGATGCCTTGTTGCCGGCATTATTATGTTGGTTTTGGGCGTTGTGCTTTTGAGGTTCTTGTCCGCGCCTTCACGATGGCCGAAGACAACCGGCGTAATAGTAAAATCCTCAGTTGAGTCCGGCTGGCCGTTGATCGCAGGCAAGTACACCCACATGGCAACGCCCGAGGTCATTTACGAATACCATGTTGGAGGAAAGAGATATACTTCATCCCAATTGGCCCTTGTTGAAATTGACTCGAATGATGACGCCGCCGCACGCCGGAAGGCGGAGAAATATTCTCCGGGACAGCAAGTCGATGTTTATTATAATCCCCAAAAGCCCTGGGCCGCCGTCCTAACACCGGGCGACTCAACAGGTGGGACGCTCCCGATTGCAATTATAGTAATCGGTGCGTCTCTACTTTCGGGCGGAGCGATTTGGTTCTGGTTGAGCCGGAAGTAAAGGTTTCACACGGGTGGTTTTCAATTGATTCAATCCCGTCGACGGTATGGATTTACTGGAGGAGCAGGGGATTCCGAAATCCCCGTTCTCTCCTGGGTCACGGTGAATATATCACAGTCCCAGGTTTCAAAATGTCGTGGTCAATCTCTCGTTGCTCTTCACGCTGTCGCTGATATTCCTTGTCTGAAGGTATGGTTTCGTCAGAAACAGAAGTCGACGCACACCCGGAACAGCCGAACCACGCGAGACAACATAATGCCACCATCAGAACATGTTTCCGTGATCGTGAAGGTGCGTTGTAATCAAGGTGCTTCATCAGGTGCAACAATTTGGCCGAAATCACGATAAAAACAATGGCCGCGCTCACGGCGGCGGGCTGTTAGTGATTGACTCCTGGTTTCGAATTAAATCATATTTTTCCTCATATTGTTCAATTAAATCCGATGTGTTAATTTTTTTAAGGTAGGTCAAGAATTCCTCGAAGCTCTCAGGGGTCTCCAATATCTTTTTGTAATAAGCTGAGTTCGCAATCTCCTTCTTCGTTAACCTAAACTTACCCAGCATATCGCGAGTTTGCTTCAATGCCACGAATTCTTGTTTGACAATCTCAAGGGCAAAGTTTGTTTTCGATATGGTGCCTGACCGAGCTTCGTTCGCCAGCTCCCCAAAACGTTCGTCACCCTCCGCATTGAGTGATTCGAAAATCACCACTATGAATTCATCCGCGGGCTGTTGATTGGCCTTGATGGTAATCAGCACCTCCCAGACATCTGGAAAAAAGTGCTCGGCCCCCGGCGCAGATTTATCCTGGGAATAAAAATAAAAAAAGCGAACGGACCGATTTGTGAAGGCTTCCGAAACAACGTTGGTGAGTATTGGGAAATCTTCAGGATGGCGGGTCAAGAATTTCTGTAGCCCAGGGGAAAAAGGGCTTAACCACTCATTCTTTTGAGCCTGAGCAGAAGTGCCCAGGAGCAGTGACAGCAAAGCGATAGCAAGATATTTAAGCGTTCGCATTAGAATTCTCCGTCAACTACCATAGTGGCCCTGTTGATTTGGTCAATCGGAAAGAAAAATATTTTCTGAGGGGGGTCAAGGGAACGCTCACCCTCACCCAAACCCTCTCCCCCAGGAGAGGGCTTTTACGATTTCCGCCTCATTAGTAATTTGTGCGACCGAACGGTTTCCGCTTCGTTAGGAATTCCCATGGCTGAAATTGCCGGACGTGCAAAAGCAAAGGACGATCGGAAGGCGGTCATACCCTCTCCCGGGGGAAGAGGGCCAGGGTGAGGGCGAGCCAAAAACTAACTTTTCCGTTTCATTCCGATTCCCTAGATTTCCGTCATGGCCGATATCTCACGCGCCCGACAGCTTCGAGAAAAGGAAACGTGGGCGGGGTCATCAAGGAAGAAGAAGCGGAGTTGCTGCGGGCCATCGCCGACACGCTGGATTGTCCGATTCCGCCGATGGTGCAGATTTAATTGCGCACCAGCCTGCCCGGTTTGAGCACGATTGTGTGAATAATTTCAAAGCCATGCTCTTTGCATGAAGACAAAAAATCCAGACGAAACCTTTCTGCATCAAATCCGCCGAGTTTCTTCTGCTTCGCGACAAGCACGGATGTAGAGGCGTAAATCAGGCTCAATGCGTATCTCGCAACGGACTCCAGTGGAATCCTCAACAGTTCCTGAAAATCTGGTCTAACACTGTAATGCCCGACATTCTCATAGACTGGCATTGGCAATCCTATGAGTTTGGAAATAGAACCGCCCACCCTTTTCTGAAATCGAAACGGGAACGGTGAACGCCGCTCCGCATGACGCTGAATCAACTCAAAATCGATCCAAAGATGTTTAATCGTTCCACCGTAGTCTTGGCTGAGATCTTTACTGATGGTTTTGAAAGCGGAACGAAGAGTCTCTGCGATTCGTGTAGTGGCTTCATCGCACATGTTCGCATTGATTGAGACTTCCATATTTGGGCGTCCGCGTTAAAATTCTCCGTCAACTACCATAATGACCCTGGTGGTTTGGTCAATCTGAAACGAAAATAAATTTTGGAAGGGCGCATGGGCGGCCAATTTTCGCGATCGATTTGACGCAAAGCCGCAAGGACGCAGAGACGCAAGAAAACATTGATAGGGAAAGGGAAACGGGCGGGCAGGGGCATTTTCCATGAGGAAAGATGTTATAAGCCATTGTGAAAAAGAAAGTTCCCTTTGCGCCTTCGCGTCTTTGCGCCTTTGCGTTAAACCCGGAAGGCATCGGACACGCTGAAGCGTGAACTCCAAACCTGGGAACGGAAACATCAGGGCTCACCGGGAGGTTCGCCCTACCTCCATGCAGGGGTGCAGAAAAATGGGGGGTCTGGGTCATTACAAAAATAGTTTTTTTCGAGGAAGTGAAAAATGCGATTTTGCAAAAGTCGTAAAAAGGCCATGGACATTCGTTGAAACCGGGGTCGGAGGATAAAAAAACGCAAAATGAGAAAATGTTGTCAAGCGTACCGTGCGTTACCGGTTCTTAGAAGATTTCTGCGAATATAGGGTCATGAGCAATGAAAAATTAAAAATTCAAAATGAAAAATTGAAGATAGGCTCGGGGCGCGAGGCGTGTGGCTCGGGGCAAAGCGAATGCGGAATTCCGAGTGCGGAGTGCGGAATTGAGACAGAACAGCCCGAGGGAAAGGAACGCGGAGTCGCGACGGCTGAGGAGGTGCTCGGGAAGAAGACCCGGCGGCCGAGGAGCGATACGGCAGTACGGCGGCTCACGTCGGAGCAACGGGCCAAGGTGGATGCCTGGCTGTTCGACGAGCTATTGTCGTATGAGGAGGTGGCGACGCGATGCCGGGAGGAATTGGGGGTTGTCATCGCGGCGAACAGCATCGGTGGGTATTGCCGTCAGGAGCAGGGCGTTCGGAGCCGTCGGAAAGCAGATGCCGGCGTGGGATATACGGCGTTGCTGGAGGGGATGAATCAGGCGGCGTTGAGGGCGGTGGAACGTCTGGAGCTGGGGAATGACCCCAAAGTGCTCGCGGAATATGCGCGGGTATTGGTGGCGGCACGACAGGAGGCCAATCATTCGCTGCGGGCGAGCACGACGCGGGAGAAGTTCGAATTTGATGCGGCAACGGCGTGTTTGGTGCATCAGGTGAGGGTGCAAAGCATTGTGGAGGATGAGGCCCTGGATGACGAGCAGAGGATCATGAAGATACGGGAGGAGTTGTTTGGGCCGGATTTGCCGGACTAAAACGGAAGATTAACCACAAAGACACCAAGCAGGCGGAGCCTGCACCCATAGGGCGAACGAAGAAAATGGCCACAAAAGGACGCAGAGAACACAAAGCAGGCGGGAGATTAACCGCGAACGACGCGAAATATGCGAACGGGACAATTACGTCGATTTAGCTCGGTGGAA
>DATMLG010000476.1:0-4701 GCA_035570675.1 Verrucomicrobiia bacterium
TACGGACTTTATGGAATTATTCATCAGGCCCCACCCGGTGGCTAATGCAATGTTTTTGGTGTTGCCCATACTTTTGGTAATACCTACGGTGGGCCTCGTGGAACTTCGTCATTTGCGATATTTTGCGGCGGTGGGTGCTCATGGCAGTTTTAGCCGGGCGGGAAACCAGTTGCACCTCACGCAACCGTCCTTGAGCCGCCAGGTCAAAAGCCTGGAAGACGAAATCGGCATCACCCTTATGGCTCGTGGCGGGAATGCCATCTCCCTGACTTCGGCGGGGGAAGCCTTTTATGAGGAGGCGAAGGACATCCTGGCCCGTGTGGACGTGGCGGTTCGTCGAATCAAAACCCGCCGGCAAGGGGAGAAGTTGCGCATTGGTTACGTTCATTCCTTGACCGCCCGTATCATGCCGCGAGTCGTGAAACGCTTTCGGGCTTACAACGAGAATGTCTTTCTGGAACTGTCGGACCTCACGACCGACGCAATGTGCCAGAAGGCTGTCGCCGGACAAATTGACATGGCTATTTTGCCAAAAAGTTTGGAGCCCCATTTTGAGGGATTTCAATGGGTGGAATTGCAACGGCTTGCGCCGGTGCTTGTTTTATCGAATAAAAATCCGCTCGCCAAAATGAGCCGGATTCATCCCGAAAAGCTTCGCGACAAGGAACTGCTCGGCCTGGGTGCGGATAAATACCCGGAATATGTTCCGCGGCTTAAAGCCATCCTCAAACCGTTTGGCGTTAAACCGCAATTGTTCAATCAAACCTCGGAGGACATCGCCGCGCTTTTTATCGCCATCGAAGCGAACGCAGGAATGGCTGTTCTCACAGAGGGTGTTTTACCCATGCTTCCCGCCACTCTGACAGTGCGCCGCTTCTCTCCCGAATTGGCTCCGTTATTGATCGCGGCGGCGATGCCTGTCCTTCGGCCCAATCCGCACTCCGAAGCCTTCCTGAAACTCCTTTTGGAGGAAATAAGCAAATCTTCCCGCCGAAAAGGGTTCAGTCCCTGATATCGCCCCGTTTTAACAACCCTCGTCACACAGCCTGTTCAGCATTGGGTGCAGGCTCCGCCACCAATCAATATTGCCGCCGGAAACGTGAAAAGGCGCAATCTCCCACGGAAGATGCCCTTTCAATTTTGATCGCATGGAGATTCATTACAACTGGTCCGTGGAATCAAAGCAGCCCGCGGTGGCCGCGATAGCCGCTATTATCGAGCCCGCGCTCTTGGATGACTTTGTCGGCCGCAACGAGCGCCGTCGCGACCGCGGGAAATCCCACGTAGGGCAGCGTCTGAATCAAAGCCTCCTCGATTTCACCCAGGGTGAGACCGTTGTTGAGGGCAATATTCATGTGGATCGCGAATTCGTTTGGCTGCCGCAAGGCGATCATCACCGCCATGGACACCAGGCTCCGTGCTTTCCGGTCCAGGCCCGGACGCGTCCAGATTTCGCCGAACGCTTGATCAATGGCATATCCCGCGACGGAAGATCCGAACGTGCCTGATGCGGCAGATGCCAGCAAACGTTCCGCCATTTCCCCGCCCATCATCTCGCGCATGATTTTTTCGCCCGCTTCCCTTCGTTCCATATCCGTCCTCCTTTCAATAATCTTACTTTATAATCGGGATTTCCCCTATGGTTTCTAGCCCACGACCAGCGTGAGCCTTTTTGCCGATTTTTTGTGATTCTCCGCCTGCTCCAAAGGTTTGCAAGTTTCTTTTTCTGCTCCAAATTCGTTTTTTCACCGGCACAGGGAGCGATTTGGAAACGGGCGGTGCATGAGATTGCCACATTTTCAACAACCCTCCTTACACAGCCCGTTCAATATAGGGTGAAGGCCTGTTGGCTGGGCGCTGGCGCCTTCCGCGTGCGGTCTTTGTGGCCGTGCGCTGGCATCTTGCCCGTTCTAACGTTTTAACCTTTTAACGTTTTAACGCTCCTTCATTGAGTGCCCGCTGAATGGCCGCGTGCAACACCCTTGGCCGGAACGATGCAACCGGAATTGATTTTTCATAAGATTCAATCCATTCTCGGCGCGTGCGCCCGCTGCGACCTCTGCGCCGCTGCATCGAAACGCTGTTCGGTGTCGGAAGCGGGCAGGCAAAACATCCAACCGATGGAGACTCAAAATGAGAAAGATTCGGATCTTCGAACATGCCTCGCTCGACGGCGTGATCCAGCCGGACGGCGATGGCGACTTCGCGAATGGCGGATGGCAGGCACCATATCGAACTCCGGCCGGGGCAGCAGCCCTCGCCGAGGCGCAGGGCGCGGGCTTCGATCTGCTGCTTGGCCGCCGCACCTACGATCTCTGGGCCGACTTCTGGCCGAAGGTTAAGGGCGGTCCGTTTGCGGACGGTCTGAACGCCGCGACGAAATACGTCGCGACTCACAGGCCGGACAGCCTCGGATGGGGTCCGGTCGGGAACCTCGGCGCGGACATAATGGCGGGTATTCGCCGCGTCAAGTCAACGGACGGCCCTGACCTGATCGTCTGGGGAAGTTCCACGCTGACGTCCGCGCTGCTCGAACAAGGACTGGTCGATGAGGTGGTGTTGATGGTTTACCCGGTCTTGCTGGGCCGGGGCAAACGCTTCGTTTCGGACAGCGTTGGCCCACGTGAACTCGCTCTCGTCAGCACGAAGGCCACGCCCACAGGCGTGCTCATCAACACGTATCGACATATTGGATCGCTGCGAACCTGATCAGCATTGGGTGCAGGCTTTATGGCTGTGTGCACGAACCTTGGCCGTTTTAACAATTTAACCTTTTAACGTTTTAACGCTCCCTCATTGGGTGCAGGCTTCGCCTGCTAATCCGATTGACAAACCCGCCGCCTCTGCCAGCGTGCCCCTGCACCACGGCAAAATTTAATGTGTTATGAGAATCAGCGACCCTCCTTCTCTTTTCCGCGGCCCAAAACTGCCCGCGTTCCGCGCTCATATCCACGCGCTCCTGCTGGCCTGCGGTTGTGCCGGCCTGCTGACCCTGCCCGCAATCAGCTCCAGCGCGGCGGAATCCGCGCAACCGGCCTTCGACAAGAACAGCCCCTTCTATTTCGATGGCGCCATTTCACGTCAAACGCTGGAAAACTATCTGGATCATGCGATCACCATGGGCTATTTCCTGGTTCCCGGCCAGCCGGAGGGCTACCAGTTCCCGTATCGGAATGATGACGTCCGCATGATCCACAATCTCGGCGCCAAATTCATCGGCCGGGCCATCTATCGCTGGGGTGAGGAGTCCAAATTGGGCGATCCCGCTTTTTTGGAGTATGCCAAGAAAATGGTGGATACCGTGCATGCCACCGATCCCGAAGTCGTTTTCCAGGGTTGCCTCTTTGAACAGGTCAGTCCGGATGTTGATAATCTGAAAATTCCGGCCTGGGTTTTCACAGACTTTGGCCTGCCCGTCGAGGACCGGACCTTTTCATGCGCTGCAATCATCAAACGGGAGGGCCGGGTTGGCGGCGGCGGCGGCCGTGGCGGAGTGCCGATCATCAACAATCTCGAAACCCGGCTTTGGTTCTATTACCTCGCCGTCTCCTATATCAACGTCGGTTGTGAAGCCTTCCACCTCGGCCAGGTCGGACTCATTGGCGCGGATGACCAGGACCTGAATTTCTATTCGGAGTTTCTGGCCAAAGTGCGGGCTTATGCAAAACTTCACGCCCGCCGCCATTGGGTCCTGCTGGATGGCCATGTGCCTTCCGGTGGCATGGTCAGGGACGGCGTCAGCCTCCTGGATTTCAACTCCTTCCCGATGCGCATTGAAGCGGTTCCGGACAAGCCGCATGAGGCCATCCTGGAGGCCGGCCATCTTGACGCCATATTCAAAAGAAGCAAGGGCTGCATTTCGCCCAGCGGCTGGAGTTGTGACAGTCTGCCTTACCTGGTCGAATTCGACAATTTTGGCCGGGGGCCGAACCCCGATGTGGCCGACCCCAAATCGATGTTCTGCTGGGGCTGGGATGAGATTTCATGGTTTGCGCAGCAACCGGAGGAATACCGAAACCAATGGCTTCTCTATGCCCATAATTGGATCAAGCAAACCGACCCCAATGGCCATCTCGAAATGCCGGGGACCCGGATGATCTCCTGTCCCAATGAAACCCTGCGCACCTACTTTGCCAACACCAAAAGCCCGGCCTGCCCGGTCGGCTATTCCCAGGAAGAAACCATAAAGAAAATCTGGAACCACGAGCTGTAGAGCGAAGGCTTTATGGCGGTATGCGAATGCCCTGCTTTGAGGTTAATTCCTCCGCCTCCCATCCGTGCAAATCCATGTCCACCCGCCGTGCTCGCGCCCGTCGCGGCAGGTCCATGCTCAATTCCACCCCGTGTCAATCCCCTTAATCGGGAGCAGGCTCTGCCTGCAAAAGAACTTGCAAATGCGTGTGGCAGGAAGAAAATCGCCCCGAGCACACTACATTTTTATGAAAGCACATCGTCCCTTGACCCGACGCAGTTTTCTGAAGACCGCCATCGCTGCCGGCGCCGCGCCGCTCGTCCTGCGTTCCAGCCTGTTCGCCGCGGACGCCACGCCGGACGGCCAAGTCACGCTGGGCTGCATAGGCATCGGCGCGCAGGGTTTTGGCCTGCTCAACAATTGTCTGGGGCGAAGAGAATTTCGCGTGCTGGCCGTGTGCGACGTGGACACCACGCGGCGCAATCTCGGGAAACAAACGGTTGATGATC
>DATMLG010000477.1:0-5269 GCA_035570675.1 Verrucomicrobiia bacterium
AATTTCCGGCGCGCAAATTCACGGTGCCGGCCGTCAATCCGTCCCCCGCCCACAAGGAAGACACCGTCGACCAGGTGGCGACGACGTTTTGGTGGTACGACGGCGGCCAACCCAAGGCCGGCGCACGCGGCGGTCACGACGGCAGCAACAAGCCCCCGCAGGATCTCACGACCGACTGCGAGGCGTTGCTCGGGGAAGTTCCGGGGAGCGGCTGCTTGTTGATCGGCGACAAGGGCACCATTTTTTCTCCGGACGATTATGCCGAGGAATTCTTCATCAAGCTCAAGGACGACGCAAAGTTCATCCATTACAAGAAGCACCCGGCGATTGCTTCCATTCCGCAATCCATCCCCCGCAATGAAAACAAGGGCGACGCCGACCATCGCCATCATCTGGAATGGATCAACGCCATCAAGGAACATAAACCGGAGAATTGCTATTCGCGGCTGGATATTACGGCGAAATTAACGGAAATCATGCTGCTGGGCTGCGTGTCCATTCGTTCGGGCAAAAAACTCGAATGGGACGGCCCGGCGATGCGCGCAACGAACGCCCCCGAGGCAGCGCAGTATGTGAAGCGGGAAAATCGCGCGGGCTGGATGCTTTCCTAAGATGAATTCAAACCACAGCCGCCGGGGATTCATCAAGACCACCGGTGCAGCCGCGTTGGCGGCGGCCACCCTGCCGGCCTGGGCGCAAACCGGATCCAAAATCACCGTTGCGTTTGTGGGCGTCGCCCACATTCATACGCCCGGTTACATTGATCTGGTCAGAAAACACGCCGATGTGTCGGTCAAATATGTCTGGGACCATGATGCGGACCGCGCCAATCAACGCGCCACGCAGGCGGGCGCGCAGGCCGTCAGCGACGTGAAGGTCATCTGGTCGGATCCTGAAGTTTCGACGGTCATTATTCTTTCGGAGACCAATCTTCATGCGGAACTGGTCACGGCGGCGGCCAAGGCCGACAAAAATATCTTTGCCGAAAAGCCCATGGGCATCACCGCCAAGGAAAGCCGGGAAATGGCGCAGGCCATCGAGCGGGCCGGGGTTTTGTTCACCACCGGCTATTTCATGCGGACGGATCCGAAGCATATTTTCCTCAAGGCGCAAATTGCCGCCGGGAATTTTGGCGTAATCAGCCGCATCCGGGGATCGAACTGCCACAATGGTTCTTTGGGCGGCTGGTTTGACCATGAGTGGCACTGGATGGCGGACCCCAAGATTGCCGGAGTGGGGGCGTTTGGCGACTTGGGCACGCACAAGCTCGACATCCTCATGTGGTTCATGGGCGATGTGGAATCCGTGACCGGCGACATTCGGCCCGTCACACATCGGTATGGCGATTGTGACGAGACCGGGGAGGCTTTGCTGCAGTTCAAGAATGGAGTCATCGGGACGCTGGCGGCGGGCTGGGTGGATTTGGAGGACCCGGTGCAGTTGGTTATCAGCGGCACCGAAGGATATGCGGTGATTGACAAAGGACAGTTGTTTTTTCGCAGCCAGAAAGTTGCCGGGAGCGACGGGCGCAGACCGTGGACCGACCTGCCGCCATCACTGCCGGAGCCCTTGGACCAATTCCTCGATGCCGTGGGCGGAGCCAAGGACGAACCGCTGGTGAAACCCGCAGAAGCCGCCGCGCGGGTCGCGGTCATGGAGGCCATCTACGAAGGCGCCCGTGATCGTAAATGGGTGACAGTTGGCTGATTGGGGGAAGTTCCCCATCCCATTATTTCGCAGGAGCTGGTTCGCTGATTTTCACCGCCTTGTAGCCGCCGCGCGATTTGAAATAGGCGGTCAGGGCGAGGTAGCACGCAAAGGTGAAAAATGGGAACATGGCCATCTTGCCCAGCGCGCTGAACTTGCCGGCGGTTTCGGCGGACTTGATTTCGTCCATTGATTTCTCGTCCGTGATGGTGGCCCGCTTGACAGGGTCAATTGCCTCATACGCGCCGAGCAGGTAATCGTTCTTCACCGTCACCTGCTCATACAACCCGGGATCCGAGGCATGCAACTGTTGCGTGGTGGAGGACTCCTGCATGTAGCCAAGGAACGGGGCGCCGAGAATGCCGACGGCCAGCATCCCGATGCCGCCCACCGCGTTCAACGTCAGCGCGCCGCCGCGGGGGCATTGCTCCGAGGTCAAACCGAGAATCGTCGGCCAGAAGAAGGTGATGCCGACACCGAAAACCGTGGCGGCGGCGAAAATCGTGCCGGTGCCCGCGTGGGCGGTCCGGGAAAGAGCGAGGATGCCCAGACCGGCCAGGGCGGAACACGTCAGCAGCAGGCCGGGGGGCGAGAACTTGTGAATGAGCGGCCCGGCGCAGAAGCGCAAAATCAACATGATGGCCGAGGTATAGACCAGCACCCAGGCCGGATTATAACCGGCGGTTTTCATCGGGTCTTCCATGAGCGCGGTGATCCAGCCATTGGTGCCGAGTTCGGTGGTGGCCTGCGGCATCATGATGATGATGAGAAAGGCGAGGAGCGGACGGCCGAAGGATTTGGTGACCACGGCAAACACCGCCACCACAATGCCGGTGAGGACCCATGAAACGGTCGTGCCCCAGCCGAAGACCTGGCCGAGCTGGGCGAACACGAGACCGAAGCCGACGAGCGCGCCAAACGCGCCGAGTTCCTTGAGCATGGCCAGATAACTGACGCCGGCCTGTTCGCGTTCGCTTTTCGGAAATTTTAGCGTGACGAGAATGAAAAAGAAAATGAAGGCGGGAATCAAAATCAAACCGAGGAGCAGCCGCCAGTCGGGATGGTCGGCGAGCGCGATGGTGCAAAGGCCGCCCAGCACCAGTCCGCCGGGCCAGCCGGCGTGCAACCGGTTGAGCCACTTGGCCTTGTCGGTGCTGAACATGGTGGCGACGATGGGGTTCGCGTAAGATTCAACAGAGCCGTTGCCCAGGCCCAGGATGATGCTGCCCCAGTAAAGCAATTGGTGGCCATGCTTCTGCGCATCGGCGAGCGCGATGCCCGTCACGCCGTGGATCGCCTGGTAAGCCATGAACGCGAGCACGATGTAAATCAGGTAGCTGACAAAGGAAAAAAGCATGGCCACCTTGTAACCAATGCGATCAATGAACAGGCTGAACACGATGATGCTCACGCCAAACGGCCAGACGCCCGCGCCCTGAAGCTCCCCGGCCGAGACCTTGTCCAGGCCAAAGTCGGTGACAAACTGGCCGCCGCAGAGAATCATGCGGCTGATGAAGGCGTAGCTGGTGGTGACGATGGCGATGAAGCAGCCCCAGAAGAGAATTTTGTCGTGTCGGTTGTTCATGGAATGAACGGATGCTTGCGATAAACGCAAAAACGGTCAATGACAAACTATGGTTTGTGGCATTGCAGGCGAAAAATGCAGGTCAATTTTTGCGTTGTGAGTTGTTGATGGATAAACGATTGCAAGTCGCCAGCGGCTTGGAGATGCCTAAGGCATCGGCTTCTTTAACGCCTCCTCATGGAAAATGCGATAGCCACGGTTCTGGTAATTAGGGAGAGCGCTGGGGTGGTCATCCGTGGCGGTGTGCAGCCAGATTCGCATGGCGCCAAGATCGAACGCCCGTTGCGTGGCGGCGGACAACAGTCCTCCGCCGAGGCCCCGGCTTCTCCATTGCGGAAGGAGCCCAAATCCCTCGAGCTTGATGTTTTCACCGTCTCGCGCGAGCTCGAAAAACCCGATCTCCTCCGTGAGTTTCTTCGCGATCCAGAATGAGACGGCGGCGTTGCCCAAGTGGCTTCGCCACTGTTCCAAGGTCCACTCTTCCCGTTCGCGCCAGAATCCCTGACCGACCTCACTCCACAACCGTCGGCAGATGCCGGCATCTTTCGCGGCCGCATGAATGATGTGGATACCGGTTTCAAGAAACGCCTTTGGACGGAATTCACTCCGCGACGCCAGTTCCAGCAAATAGCTGCGGTGATTCATCCGGGTTTGGTCCAATGTTGTGATGACGGGCGATGTTAATTAGATTTCAGGTTACGGTCAAACCAGACCGGCCTGAAATCCACGCTTCCGCTTGGGCGGTTTTTATGTTTAGTCTTTCAAAACCTATGGGCAAGACAGCATTCGTTTTTGCAGGGCAGGGCGCGCAAGTGGTGGGCATGGGCCGGGACTTCGCGGAACAGTTTCCTTCCGCGCGGGCGTGGTTTGACCGCGCCAACACCGCATTGGGTTATGATCTCGCGGCGGTTTGTTTCAACGGGCCGGAAGCCGAGCTTACCAAGACCGAGAATGCGCAGCCGGGGATTTTTCTCGTAAGCTGGGTCGCGTTCCAATTGCTCCGTGAGCGGGCGCCCGGTGTCACGTTCGAGGCCGCCGCCGGATTGTCGCTGGGAGAATTCACCGCGCTTACCGCCGCCGGCACGTTTACTTTTGAGGACGGATTGAAGGTCGTGCGCGAACGCGGGAAATTTATGCAGGAAGCCTGCGAGGCCACGCGGGGCACGATGGCTGCGGTCATCGGCCTGGACGAGGCTCCCACGCGCGAAGTTTGCGCGGAGGCCGGCGTGGAACTCGCCAATCTCAACTGCCCCGGGCAGCTCGTCATTTCTGGCGAAACCGAAAAGATCGGGCGCGCCTGCGAACTCGCCAAGGCCCGGGGCGCCAAACGCGCCCTGCCCCTCCCGGTGGCCGGCGCGTATCACTCCGTCCTCATGGCCGGCGCCAAACCCAAGCTCGACGCGGCACTCGCCACGGTCAAGCTTCAGCCGCCGAACGTGCCGGTCGTCGCAAATGTGACTGCCCAGCCCCATGGCACGACGGATGAGATACGCCGGCGCCTTGTTGAACAGGTCACTTCGTCCGTGCGTTGGGAGGAATCCATGCGGTACCTGCTGGCGCAGGGGTTCACGCGTTTCATTGAACTGGGGCCGGGCAAGGCACTCAGCGGCTTTCTGAAGCGCATCGATTCCACGGCGCAATTGCTGAATATCGCCGACGTTCCGAGCCTCGAAACCACGGTCAAGGCGCTGCAGGTTTAGAGCAAACTGCTAATTCTTTTGCACGCGGTAATAACGCTGGCTGTTAGTCGCGTGGGTATCCACGACCGGAACGGGATTGGTAAAGAGAACGAAGGAGGTCACGGTGGACCAACTGGGCGCGGAAAGACTGGTGGAGACTTGCACAGTGTAGCTCACGTTGGTCGCGCCGTTGACGAAGAAACCAAATTGAGTGGGAGAATAACGTTGTGGCGAGCTGATGATGGGCGTGCCAATGGGATAGACGGTCAGGTTCAGGATGACGTTCGTCGGGGGGATG